>JANXQE010000582.1 GCA_025356925.1 Limisphaerales bacterium
CAAAAGCTGGCGGCGCTGCTGGTCATGCTTGGGCCGGATAGCGCCGCGATCATGCTCAAGCGCTTTGAACCGCGCGAGGTCGAGGCCATTGCGCGCGAGATGACTCGCTCCACTCTGATCAGCCGTGAACAGCAAGACGAAATTCTGCAGGAGTTTTCCGCGGTCGCCCTGGCGGCCAGCACAGGCGTTTCCGCCGGGTTGGATTTTGCCAGGAGCACCCTCGAAAAGGCGCTGGGCAGCTTTAAGGCCAGCGACGTCCTCGGGCGGGTGGTCACCACGCGCACATCCACTGGCGCGATGCAGGCCATTGCCGAGATGGACCCCCGGCATGTCCTGAACTTGATCCGCGAGGAGCAACCCCAGACAGTCGCTTTCCTCATCAGCCACCTCGCGCCGGACAAAGCGGCCCAGCTTCTGGGCCTGCTCCGTCCGGAACAGCGTGACCAGATTGTCGAACGATTGGCCACCCTGGCTCCCACACCCGTCGAGGTGGTCGAGAAAGTTGTCGATGTCCTCAATGCCAAGATGGGCATCAAACAGACCCGCGCCTTGACCCAGACCGGCGGGGTGACTACCGCCGCCGACCTCCTGAACGCCATCGACAAGACTCTCAGCCGCAGTCTCCTGACGAGCATCGAGGAACGCAACCCGGAGCTCTGCCAGGCCATCCGCAAGAAGATGTTTACTTTCGAAGACTTGCTCCATCTGGATTCCCAGACCATCCAGCGCATCATGCGCGAAACCGACATGCGCGACCTTACCCTGGCCCTCAAGAAAGCGAGTGAGCCTCTCCGGAAATTGCTCCTTTCGGCCATCTCCCGACGGGCGGCGGAAACCGTGCAGGAAGAACTGGCGTTTCTGGGTCATGTAAAACTGCGCGAGGTTGAAGCCGCTCAATTCCGGATCATCGACGTGGTCCGAAAGCTCGAGGCCGAGGGCGAGATCGAGATCGACGAAGCCAAGGCCAACGAATATGAAATGGTCTGAAACCATTTTGTTTGCGCAACCGTTGCGGGAAGTGTCGCGCCTGGCCGGCGCACCCTCCGAGGATTGGGAGGCTCTTTTGCGCATTCGGGAAGCAGCGGCCTACCAGCGCGGCTGCCGTGATGGGGAATCCGCCTTGAACGAACAGTTGGTCCAGCAACGGGCGGAGGTCGCCGAACTGCAGCGGGGCATCCTCGAATCGCTCAGCCGCGCTTTTCCCCAGGTGGTCAAGGAGAGTGAAACGGCCCTGATCGGCCTCGCGTTGGAGGCCGCCAGCAGAATTGTCGCGGGCTTGCCCATCGACGTTAAACTCGTGGAATCCGTGGTCCTGGAGGCCTTGCGTGAGGTTGAGGACAGCGCCGAAATCCTTGTGCAGGTTCACGCGGAGGATTTGGGTTTGCTCCGAAAGCATGATTCGCAAATCCTCGGCGGGCTGCCCGATAAAGGCCCCCTGCGATTTATCAGTTCATCCGAAGTCACTCGCGGCGGGTGCCTGGTTCAAACCAGGTTCGGCCTGATCGACGCCCGCCGGGAGGTCAAACTGGAACAATTGGCCCAGACAGTTTCCGCATGAAAGACGCGCTCTCCTGCCGAACCGGGCGTTTAAACGCCGCGCTGCAACGCGTACGCGAGGCGCGTGTGACCGAGGTTTGCGGCCGGGTCGTTCAGCTCATTGGCCTGGTCATCGAGTCGGAGGGGCCGGTCGCCGCCATGGGGGAAGTCTGCCGGATCCGATCGACGCGCCGCGAAGAGGTGACGCTGGCGGAGGTGGTCGGTTTCCGAAACCATCATTTGTTGTTGATGCCTTTGGGCGAGATTCACGGATTACATCCGGGCTGCGAAGTCATCGCGACCGGCATGCCCTTGCGCGCCGCGGTGGGCAGCGGTTTGCAGGGACGCGTGATTGACGGTTTGGGCCGGCCAATCGATGGCTTGGGTTCTCTCCTGACCGACCACACCGTCAGTTTGAACCTGCCCCCGCCGCATCCGCTCAAACGCCTGCGCATTGGCAAGGTCTTTCAGACCGGGATCAAGGCATTGGATACCTTCACCCCGTGCGGCCAGGGCCAGCGCCTTGGGATTTTTGCCGGCAGCGGCGTGGGAAAATCAACTCTCTTAGGCATGATGGCCTCGCAGGCGGAGGCCGATGTGAATGTGATTGCGTTGATTGGCGAGCGCGGCCGTGAAGTGCGTGAGTTTCTTGAGCGGGATCTCGATGCGGCGGGCCGTCGCAAGTCGGTCGTCATCGTGGCCACCTCCAATGAACCGGCTCTGAACCGCGTCAAAGGCGCTTTTCTTTCCATGGCCATCGCGGAGTACTTCCGGGATCTGGGTCAAAACGTATTGTTGATGATGGACTCGGTCACCCGGTTTGCCATGGCCCAGCGCGAGATTGGCCTGGCCGTCGGCGAACCGCCCACCTCCCGCGGCTATACGCCTTCGGTTTTTTCACTCCTGCCCCAACTCCTCGAGCGGGCTGGGACTGGTGAAAAAGGATCCATGACGGGACTGTTTACCGTCCTGGTGGAAGCTGACGACATGAACGATCCGATCGCCGATGCGGTCCGCTCGATTCTCGACGGCCATGTGGTCCTGACTCGGGAGTTGGCGACCCAAAATCATTACCCGGCCATCGATGTGCTCGAGAGCGTCAGCCGCTTGAACCGCGATCTGTTGTCGCCGGCTCAACTCGGGCTGACCGCCGCGGCGCGCGAACACCTGGGCATCTATCGCAAAAGCCAGGACCTGATCAACATCGGCGCCTACGCCTCCGGAACTAATCCGGCCATGGATCGTGCGATCGCGTTGCACGAGCCGCTGAACCGATTCCTGCGTCAGAACATCAACGACGGTTTTTCGAGCGCGGAGAGCTGGTCTTTGCTCACCGAAACCTTGGCCCAGGCGTCAACCCCGCCCGCCAAGTCGGCCGCAAATGCACTCAAACCGGCCTTTGCCGGCCACTCGCTCCCCCCGGCCAATCCATAAGCTGAAACCTAAACTATGAAACCCTTCCGCTTCGCACTTCAACCGATCCTCGCCTTACGACAGCAGGCCGAACAATCGGCGCGTGAGCGCTACGCCGGGACTCTGCGCGCTTGTGAAGACGCGGCTGCCCGAGTCCAAAAGGCCAGCGTCGAGCTGACCCAGTGCTGGGCCGGGCTCTGTGACAAGCTCGCCTCGGGTGTGAACAGCGCTGAGCTGTTGCGCGCTCGCGCCTGGTGCAACGTGCTTGAGCTGCGCGTCAAAGAACGCGCCTCCGCCCTCGAAACCGCCCGGCACGCAGTCGACGCCGTCTGGCAAGAGCTCATGGTCGCCACGCGCGACCGCGAAGGCCTGGATCGCCTGCAGGACCGGCGCCGTTCCACTTTTAACCGCGAGGCCCAAGCGGCCGAACAAAAAGCCCTGGATGAGGTTGCTCTGCAGCTCATTCACTCTCCGACCTCGGTGCGCGCGCTGGCCAACCCCACTGCTCGTTAGCCATGGGCCCCCTGCTTAAATCTCCCTGGGTAATCGCTCTCACCGGCGGACTGCTCTACCTCGCCACCACTGCGGCCCTGTTTCGCCCTGGCCAGTTCGAAAGCCTGGCCACTCCGGTCGAGGCCGCGGTTTCAACGAGTGACAGCCCATCTTGGAGCTTCCGCAATCCGGAGTTCGAGCAGTGGGTGGAGGAGCTTAAGCACGAGCGGGAAGCCCTCGCCCAGCGGGCTCAGCAATTGCAGGAACTTCAAACTCGCCTCGAGGCGGAACGCCAGGAAATCCTAACCGTCACGCAGACGGTCCACCAGCTCCAGATGGAGTTTGACAAGAATGTCGTCCGGATAAAAACCCAGGAGCTCGATAATCTCAAACGCCAGGTCAAGGTCGTTGGGGGCATGTCACCCGAGGGCGCGGCTGCCATGCTCAACGAAATGCCCGAAGACCAAACCGTCGCCGTGCTGTTCATGCTCAAGCCCGACGCCTCCAGCATCATCCTTGATACCCTCAGTAAAATGGGCAAGACGGAGGCCCGGCGTGCCGCGCAATTGACCGAAAAGATGAAGCTGGTCCTGCCTCCCCCCGCCAGCTCTACCCGCCCGGACGCTTCCAACTAAATTTATGGTTCCTGTCATTCAGATCGCGCCTGGCTTGCCGGCCACGGCGGACTCTCCGACGCCGGATTCCGGCCCGGCCGGATCAGGTCCAAATCGCTTCGAGTTGGTCATGAATCGGGCCTTGGCGAAAACACCCGAGGCTGAGGTTCGCCAAAGCCCAACGCAGGAGCCTGTGCGCCGGCAACCCCGCCAGAGAACGCCTTCCCGGCCAATCCCGAACGCAACCTCCTCTCCGAGTCAGGCGCCTACTCCACCTTTAGACCAGCCTGCGGCCTCGAAGGCTGATCCCAATGTGGCGCCGAAAGATTCTTCCGACCGGGCAACGACCGGGACCCCGGCTGTTTTGGGTGCTCCAGGCGTCGCCTCCGACCTTTCGGTCCTTCAGGCTTTGGGAGCGGCCCTCCCCGCCCTGTTGGTGCCGTCCTCGGTGCCTGCGTCGGCTACTAAAACCTTGCGCAGCTCAAATAACTACGGTGGCACGACTGCCTCGCTGCGCGAATCGTCCTCCGACGGCACCAACCACGAAAACTTGACCGTTCCTGCCAGCGCCGGAGGAGGCCAAAGCGGTTCCAGACCGCCCGCACAAAGTTCGTTGAACCAACCCGCTCAACCCTTCGGCGCTGGCTCGCCGATTCCTTCAGAAGGGCAGGGATGCCCACCTCGGGTCCCCCCCGCAAACGGCGACACTGAGAGTCTCTCGCCGGGAGCGGATGGCGTAAACGGTTCGGCTGCCGAGCTCAGCTCAACCGATTCTAATCGACCCACCGCGCCTGTCCCCGATGGACCCGCGCCAACGGGTTCGCTTGGCCTGGCTGCTGCGCCGGGCCTCTCACTTGCGCCAGACCGGGATGTGGGGACTGCGAAATTGCTTCCAAGTGGGACGAAGGCTGCGCCTGCCGTCATCCCTGCCAATGGTCTTCCTCAAGACCTTGGCACATCCGCTGCTCAACAGGAAACGTCGATGAAGAAGCCCGAGAAAACGCAAAAAACTGCCGACCTGTTAGAGCAAAATCTGCCGGGTGCGGGCACCATTGCTGCCGGGCACACCGAACCTCGGGCAGCCGAGGGGCATTCCGCCGGTTCTACGGGCGACTTTGAAAAAATCGCCGCGACGGCAAGTATGAGTGAGGCGGACAAGGTAAATGGCTCACAAACCTCAGCGCCGGCCGCTGCCGCCTCTGCGACAACGGATGACGCCCGTTTGCGTTCGCTCGAACGGACGCACGATTTGGTTGCGATGCACGCGTTGCGCCTGACTCAGTCCGGGAACGACACGCTCCGAGTGGTCATTGAACCCGGGAGTGGAACTCGCCTGTCCTTGGAACTCCGCTTGAATAACGGCGCCATCGAAGCCCAAGGGGTGTTGAACCAGGGCGATTTTAATTTTCTCAGCAGTCATTGGCCGGAGCTGCAGCAACAATTGGAGCCTCGCGGCATCCATCTCGCGGACCTTCAGTGCCCGACTGGTTCAGCCATGGACCAACGATCCTCCCAGCAAACCGGGGGCCAGTCCTCTGAGGAACAACCACCCCGAAGCGCCTTTGCTGAGTTCGCTTTCGACGGGTCCATGAAGGACTCGCCAGCCGGCCGCAAGGGCCGATTGAAAACGTACGCTGGCTGGGAAACCTGGGCTTGAACTTTACTGCTTATGCCATCCTCAACTAGCGCGATCGGTTCTGCTGCCACCCTCCCTGCGGGGAACGTTATAGATACTGCCTCAACGGCCGCCAAAGCGGCGGGCAGCAGCCTCACGCAAAATGATTTTCTGAAGTTGCTCGTCGCCCAGATGTCAGCGCAGGACCCGCTGAATCCGCAGTCCAACACAGATTTCGCCGCGCAGATGGCGCAGTTTAGCGCCCTCCAAACCTCACAATCCACCCAGGGTGATATGGCGTTGCTCCAGGCCAGCCAGCAGGTCCAACAGGCCAATGGCCTCATCGGCCGGAGCGTGACTCTCCTGAACCAGAACGGTACGACCCCCACCGGCCTCGTCACCGGGGTTCAGATGGTCTCGGGCGTCCCTAAGATTGTCGTGAACGGTTCCCTCTACGATATGGGCCAGGTGCTCTCGATTTCGG
>JANXQE010000593.1 GCA_025356925.1 Limisphaerales bacterium
CGCCGATCCGGGCCGGCCGGCCGACATCCCGCGGTTCCGGCACATAGATATCCTGGCTGATCCGCGGGTCGTCGGGAATCACGTACAGAAACTGCCGTCCGCGTTGGAGGGTGCCGACCAGTTGGGTACGCGCTCGCTCCAGGACTCGAACCACTCTCCCGGTGACGGGCGCAGGGTCCGACACGTCCCGCCGCCGTGGCCCGGCGTCGCGTCGCACCAAAACACGGTCTCCGTGCATGGCGATGGAGGTGGCGTCGCTCGGGATGCGGATCGCCGGGATCTTCGGGTCTTTGGGTTGGAGCGTGCCGACACCTTGCCGATTCATGCGAATCCGCCCGGGGACCAGGTCGGCATCGAGCGGCAGCCCAAATCGGTTGCCTTGCTTCAGGCGCGCGATCTCCCCCGCACGTTCCATCTGCGCCAGGACACGTTCCAGCCTGCGTTGCGCGTTCTGCTGCTGGCCCAACTGTCGGGACAGCTCGGCCACATTGAGCGGGGTATAATCCGGCCGGCTTAATACTTCGATAATCCTCTCCTCCAAAGGGACGGCTGGAGCCCGCGTTCCGGCAGAAATTTCTTCGCGCATCCGCCATAGCTGATACTGGGATGCGATTAAATCAACTGTAAACTGTGGCAACTGCCCAAGATACAGGAGATCCAGCCACGACGGAGGCGGCGGCACGCTCAGCCGGTGAGTGGGCTAGCCAGGAGGCTCTGCCCATGAACCGGTCCTGGGATGCCGAAGGTTTTGGAGTGCGCCAGTGCCGTGGCGCTTTTCGCCGCCGCCCCACAACCGAAAGCGGCGCAGAGCCGCCGCACGATCTTTCAGGATCAGACAACTGTCACCACTGCCTTGATCACGCCCGTTTCGGGCTTGAGCCACGTCGGAAAAACCTCGGGCACCGCTTCGAACTCCGCGTGATGCGTAATCCATGGTCGCGTGTCGATCTTGCCATTTTCGATCAACTGGATGATGCGAGGGAAGTCAGGACTGGGGGCGTTGCGGCTGGCCAGTAACGTGAGCTCGCGGCGATGCATTACCGGCGCGTGCGGAAAATGGAGGTTTTTCTGCGTGATGCCGACAAACACGACGCGTCCGGCGAAAGCCGCGAATTCCAAGGCCCGCGCCATGGAGTCGTTATTTCCGGTGGCATCGATGACCGCGTCCGCGAGTTGGCCGTTGGTCAGCCTGGCGAGCGCCGTGAGGTCGGTTTCGTCCCCGCGCGCCAGCACCGTGTCCGGCGTGGCCATCTTCTCGCGCACAAACGCGAGTCTTGTTTCGTTCATGTCCGTAACGATGGGACGCGCTTCGGAAAGCTTCACGAACTCGAGGGCGGACAACCCGATTGGCCCCGCGCCGATGATGAGGACGTTTTCGCCAGGCTTGGGAGCGCCACGATTCACGGCGTGGCAGCCGATGGCGAGCGTCTCGACCAGCGCGCACTGATCGGGCGTGAGCCTGGACGCGAGGTGGAGTTTGCGTGCGGGAAGGATAAGACGCTCCGTCAAGCCTCCGTCGCACATTACGCCGAGCGTCTTGTGATGTTCGCAGCAGTTGGTAAAACCGCGCCGGCACGAATAGCACTGCTGGCAATTAAGATAGGGCTCGACCGCGCACCGATCGCCAGCCTTCACGTTCGTGACGCCGTCCCCGACGGCGACCACCTCGACACCCAGCTCGTGGCCCGGAATTCTGGGATACGAGAAGAAAGGCATCTTTCCCAGGTAGCCGCTAAAGTCGGTGCCGCAAATCCCTACCCGTTGCACGCGAACGAGTGCCTCACCGGCTGAGGGGCTCCGCGGCTCAGGGATGTCGATCTGGCGCCAGCTTTCAGGTTTTTCGAGTAGGAGAGCTTTCATGGGCAGATTCGAAGCGAGGAAGGCTAGTTGTTGTCAGGCAGGCCTTCGAGGTGGCCAATGTTTTTTACGGGTCGGAAAATGTCGAGCACCTCTGCGAGCAACTGTTGATCGAGCGGTTGGGCTGCCCATTTGGCCCAGTTGCGAATGTTCTCCGGGTTGGCGCTGCCGCTGATGGTTGTGGTGATGTCAGGATTGGCGAGGCTAAATTGGAGCGCGAGTTGGGCGATGTCCACGCCTTTAGTTGCGCAATGCTCCGCGGCCTTGCGCGCAGCAGCCTTCACGCTCTCGGGCTCCTTGAGCCAGGAGGGCAGGGGAGCGCGGGTGAGCAGGCGCGCGCTAAACGGGCCGGCGTTCATGATGCCCACGCCCTTGGCCTTGAGGTAGGGAATTGTCTCATCCGCCAGGCGGCTGTTCTGGAGCGTGTATTGATTGTAGCTCAGCCCGCAGTCGACGTCGGTCTGGTCGCAAATGAAGCGGAAGATTTTCTGCGGATACCCGCTGATTCCGATGAAGCGCACCTTGCCCGCTCGCTGCAGGTTGCGCAGCGCCGGAATGGTTTCATCGACGATCTGCTGCATGGGCACGAACTCAATATCGTGACAGAGGACAATGTCGAGGTGATCAGTCCGCAGTCGGTGCAGGCTGATGTCCACGCTTTCGGTGACGCGCCGGGCGCTGAAGTCGAAATGCGAGAGATCGTAGCGGCCCAGTTTGGTGCAAAGGATGTAGGTGTCGCGCGCCACGCCCTGGAGCGCGATGCCCAGCAGCAGTTCGCTCATCCCCCGGCCGTAGAACGGCGAGGTAT
>JANXQE010000127.1 GCA_025356925.1 Limisphaerales bacterium
CTCAATTAATCAGTCCGTTGACTCTCACTCAGTTCCGCAATCGGCGGTTAGCGCGTGAGTGGAAAACCGTGACTGGGATGGTCCACATCTACTGTCGCGAGAAACACGGCACCCCCTTGTGCGACGACTGTCAGGGGCTGATGCGTTACATCGGCCGGCGGCTGGATCGTTGCCGATTCGGCGCGGATAAGCCAACTTGCGCGAAATGCCCGGTGCATTGCTACCAACGGGACCGCCGCGAACAGGTTAAGCATGTGATGCGGTTCGCTGGCCCACGGATGCTATGGCGGCATCCGTGGTTGAGCGTGTGCCACCTGTTGGATGGAAGGTTCAGACGGATCGAGCAATAAAACATCGTTTCAAGTTGACCCCGGCAGCTCATTACGTGAGGCGAACATCAGTGCTCGTGAAGATGGTAGCGATTGTGCTCCTGGCCCAAAACAGAGCCTGGGCGCAACTCGACGAGCCTTACGAAAAGCCGCCGTTCAACTACTCCACCGCCCAGGCGCACGATGCCGTGGCGGAACTACAGGCGCGGCCAGCGTCGGCCTTGCCTTGGACGGGCGGGGGCAAAGTCATCTTGCAGCGACTCTTGAAGGAGCTGCGTATCCCGGTCGAGAGTCAGGTCCTGGTATTTTCGAAAACGAGTTTTCAGCGTCAGGTCATCAACCCAAGCCGTCCTCGGGCCATTTATTTCTCCGACACCAGCTATGTTGGCTGGGTGCCCGATGGTTTAATCGAAATCACAACGATTGACCCTCAGCTCGGCCCGATGTTTTACAGTTTTAATCCGAACGCAGAGCAGCCGCGCTTTGTCCGGGACAGCAATTGCATGACGTGCCACGGAGGCCAATTTGTCCGCGGGATTCCAGGCGTATTTGTTCGCTCAATGTTCACAGACGCAACTGGCGAGCCGTTGTTCCGCTACGGCTCGGAGGTCGTTGATTTTCGGACTCCATTCACGAATCGGTGGGGAGGATGGTACGTGACTGGAAAGCACGGCAATTTCCTGCATCGGGGAAATGCGCTGGCTCACGAAGAGGACGGCCAATTGGTCGTCGATTTGAGTCACGGCGCAAACACCACCGACCTATCCAATCTATTTCCGACCAAGTCCTATCCGAGATCGGACAGTGACATCGTCGCGTTGCTGGTGTTGGAACATCAAACGGCGATGCAGAACACGCTAACGCGTGCCTCCCTGGACTGCCGTGGCATGCTCGCCTACCAAAAGAACCTGCAGAAGGAATTGAAGGAACCGGTGACCGAGTGGTTGGCCTACGATAGCGTCAAACACGTTTTCGCCGCCGCCGCGCAGCAGGTGGTGGATGATTTGCTCTTCAAAGATGAAGCCCTATTGCCGCCAAAGGTTGAAGGCTCGGCTGCGTTTCAAGAAGGCTTTTGTCGGGACGCGCTGCGGGCCGACGACGGCAGTTCATTGAAGGACTTTCAGTTGGCGGAACATCTGTTCAAGAACCGGTGCAGCTACCTGATATACTCAGAATGCTTTCGGACGCTGCCGGCTGAATTAAAGCGGCGCATTCATTCACGGCTCGTCCGCGCACTGGATCCTGCAACGTCAGATCCAAGATATGGTTACATCCCAGCAGGGGAACGGCTGCGCATTTCGAGGATCCTGAGACAGACCCACCCAGATTTTCGTCATCTCCCGGATCAGGGTGCTATGGACCCGGGCCAAGGATTCGAACCGGCTCCCGCCAAAGATAAACCAGCCAGTCCGTCCCCTTTCCGCGTTCCACTTTCGAGGCGAAGCCTTCGCTGCCAAGTTTCTCGATCAGGGGTGACGGCAGAAATGGGGCGACAATGATGATACCAGCATCCGGCTTGAGCTTGGCCACGCGCTCACAGATGAATGGGAATGGCTCGATACCGCCGCGAATCATTTCGCGCACATCACATCGTTTGAATTGGTTTAAAGGAGGCATCATATTGTTTGGCGCGCGGAGTCGGCCGTCGATTACGGGGATCGGGTTCGCAGTTCGTGACATTTCTCCCATTAGGGGACTTAGACATATTCACAGTTTAGCACCACAGCCAACACTCACATTGACCCGCGTCAAGGACAGGTTGCTTTTGTGAACTTAATGTGAACACAAATACCGGTTGCCGTGGGGAAACCGGCGCTCGCTTTTCAACGGTAAGAAGTAAAGATTACGTTTTGCGTTCGCTTTACACGAAGGCTGAAGCCCGATGTTTAACACACTGAATCTTCGCGCTGCGCTCCTAGCCCTTGCTGCAACCGTGCTTCTGGTGGCCTCGATTGTCATTGGCTCGCGCAATCTGGGCAACTTCGACGCCGCGCTGATCGCCTATCTCTTCGGATGCGTCTTCGCCTGTTTCGGGATCGTCTATCGCTACACTGTGTGGCTGCAACGCGCGCCCACCTGGCGTTACTTCGCGCGCGGTTGGCGGTTGTTTTTGACCGGCAGGACGGTGGCCTACGGCTGGGAGTTCGTGAAACATTTTGTCATTCAATTCCTCGGTCAGAAATTTATTCGCAACCGGGGCAGGGCGCGTGGTTACGGGCATATGCTCATGGCCTGGGGTTGCTTCCTCGCCTTTGCCGTGACGTTCCCACTGGTCTTTGGGTGGATTCATTTCGGCCTCAAACGGCGCGGCATTGATACCTACGAGATTTTCATTTTCGGGTTCAAAGTGATGGAGTTTCGGCTCCACACCTGGTTGGCCGAGATCATCTTCAACGCACTGAACTGGTCAGCGATCCTCGTCATCGCGGGGGTGATGATCATGATTCGCCGCCGGTTGACACACGCCGGGCAGATTGCCATCCAGACCTTTGAAGGGGATTGGTTACCGCTGTTACTGTTGTTGGCAATCTCGTTGACTGGGCTCGGCATCAGCCTGGACTATAAGTTCATGGAGGGCAAAGCCCATCAGTTCATGGCGATCACCCACGCTATCACCGTAATCTTGTTCCTGCTCTGGATGCCGTTTGGAAAGTTTTATCACATCATCCAGCGCCCCGCGCAACTCGGCATTGCCATTTATCGTAAAGCTGGCGCAGAAGGTCCGCAGGCGGTTTGTCCGCACAACGGCCGGGAGTTCACCTCGAAAATGCATCTGGATGATGTCAAAGAAGTGACCGCGCAGCTTGGGTTCGACTACGCCCGCAAGGACGGCACAACGCATTTGGATTACAGCCCGCAAGGTAAACGCGCGCTATTGGCTACGGCCCATCTAAAGGCGCGACAGAAAGCCGGTTCACTGTTCGGATAACATCATCATGGCAACCCTACCCGTCCCTGTGGAAGATCTGATCGCCCGGTTCGGGCCTTCGTTGAATTTCCCGCCTTCGCAAGGCTATGCCGGCCGCGATGAACCCGATGAGGTCGTCAAAACCCACTGTTGTTTTTGCGGCATGCAATGCGGGATCAAGTTGTTGGTTAAGGATAACCGCATCGTGGGGTTCGAACCGTGGGAGGAGTTTCCCTTCAACGAAGGCCGCCTTTGTCCGAAGGGCGTTCAGCGCTACCTGCAAAATAACCATCCCGACCGCCTGCAAGACCCGCTCGAGCGCGTCGAAGGCAAGGGATTTCGACCGGTCAGTTGGGACGCCGCTTATGACCGCCTGGTTTCCGAGATTCAAAGGATTCAGAATCAACATGGGAAAGACGCGTTGGCGATGCTCTCGGGGGTGTCGTTAACAAATGAAAAGAGTTACCTCGTCGGGAAGTTTGCACGAGTGGCTCTTAAGACCAGGAACCTGGATTACAATGGACGGCTTTGCATGGTCAGCGCTGGCGCAGGCAACAAAAAAGCCTTTGGCCTGGATCGCGCATCAAACACCTATGCTGACCTGGCTCACGCCGAGGTCGTCATGGTTTGCGGCAGCAACGTCAGCGAGACTTTTCCGACGCTGACACACTGGATTTGGCAGGCGCGCGATTTTGGGGCCAAGCTTATTGTTGTGGACCCGCGTTTGACTCCCATTGCCCGAACGGCTGATCTTCATCTACCCGTAAGGCCGGGCGGAGATTCCGCGCTCTATGGGGCTATTCTTCATCAACTCATAAAGCATGAGTGGCTAGACCGCGACTTCATTAACAATTATACGAGCGGATTTGAGGAGGCAAAGAAAGCGGTTGAGTCCTATGACCTCGAATGGGCCGAGCGCACGACCGGCATTGCCAAAGAGAAAATTCTTCAGGCCGCGAATTGGTGGGGACCGGCGAAGACCAGTTTCCTGCTGCACGCGCGCGGCATTGAGCACCAGAGCAAGGGCGTCGAGAACGTGCTGGCGTGCATTAACCTGGTGCTCGCCACTGGCCGCATCGGCAAGCCCTACTGCGGCTATGCGACCATCACAGGTCAAGGAAATGGACAAGGCGGACGTGAGCACGGGCACAAGTGCGACCAACTGCCCGGCAATCGTGACATCGAAAATCCTGAACATCGCAAATACATCAGCAACGTCTGGGGCATTGATGAAAAAGACATGCCCGGCAAGGGGTTGACCGCCTACGAAATCATGGAGGCTATCCACCGCGGGGAAATCAAGGGCCTCATCAGCATCTGCTTTAATCCCCTGGTTTCATTGCCTAACAATAACATGATTCGGGAGGCGTTGGAGAAACTGGAATATTACGTTTGCATTGATTTTTTCCTCAACGAAACGGCGCGCCACGCCAATCTCATTCTACCCGGCTCCCTTCATGAAGAAGAGGATGGCACGGTTACCACGGCTGAAGGACGTGTGGTGCGTATTCGGAAGGCCGTCAATCCGCCCGGCAATGCCCGGACCGATACGGGCATACTTCTGGAAATTGCGAAACGCCTCGGAGCGGAGAAACATTTCACGTACAATTCGTCCGAGGAGATTTTCAACGAGTTGCGGGTCGCCTCCAAAGGCGGTACGGCGGATTACTTCGGCATCACTTACAAGAAGATCGAAGATAACATGGGCGTGTTTTGGCCTTGTCCTTCGGAGGATCATCCCGGAACTCCCCGGTTGTGGGAAGACTACAAGTTCAAGACACCGGATGGTCGGGCTCATTTTCACGGCGTGCCTTACCGTGACCCGGCCGAGACGACCGACGCCCAATACCCGATGATCCTGACCACCGGACGCGTGGTGTCGCAGTATTTAAGCGGCACGCAGACACGCCGCATTGGCAAACTGGTGGATCAATATCCCGAGCCTTTGCTGGAGATTCATCCCAAAACTGCCGCCCGATACGGAATCAAGGAACGGGAACTGGTCCGGGTTTCGACCAGGCGTGGTTCAGCCGAGTTTCCGGCGCAACTGGTCGAGACGATTCGCGAAGACACCGTGTTTGTCCCCTATCATTGGCCGGGCCGCAAATCCGTAAACCAACTTACGTCCGGGCATCTCGATCCGATTTCCAAGATTCCCGAATTCAAGGTGTGCGCCTGCAAGCTCGAACCGTTGGGACGTCCTGCGCCATCCGCCGCCGAAACCAAAGCGTACGCGAGTGCATGAACACCACCACGTTTCGCACTGACCAGGAGTTTTTCTTCGACCCGCAGCGTTGCATCGGCTGTCACGCTTGCGAAATGGCCTGCGCTGAGTGCGAAACCAACGGGCAAACCTCGATGATCCATGTCGATTACGTGGATCGCTTCCTGACGACCCAAACCTCAGTCCAGGTTTGCATGCACTGCGAAGATCCTGTCTGCGCGAAGGTCTGCCCTGCTGACGCCATCACAAAAGATGAGTTTGGCATCGTGCACAGCGCCAACACAGCCCGTTGCATCGGATGCTCGAATTGCGTCGATGCCTGCCCGTTCGGTGTGCCCAAGAAGGTCGAACCGATCGATCTCATGATGAAATGCAATATGTGTTATGACCGCACCAGTGCGGGCAAGAGACCCATGTGTGCCACCGTCTGCCCAAGTGGGGCGCTTT
>JANXQE010000632.1 GCA_025356925.1 Limisphaerales bacterium
GCGGCGGCTCTGCGCCGCTTTTGAGCGAGGCCCACGTTGAACGACAAACCACAGTCCAGGAGGAAACCTGGTTCGTTCCCCTAAAAAGCGCCGCGGCGGCAGGCGCACTTCAAAACCTTCGAAACCCGCACCCGGAACTCCTTAGCTCGCACCCATCTTCTTTGCCCAGGCATCCAGGGACTCGCTCTCGCTCATGTTTGAAATTCCAGCTTTGCGGGCCACCTCCAAAAACTGTTTCAGCAGAGCGGCGCGTTCATCTCCTTGCACGCGTTGGGTTGCCAGTTGGACGTAGTAAATGGGTAGCCTGGCAACCTGGACCCGAAACCGGATCGTGTCGTTATCGGCGGCTTGTGACGCGGCGTCGAAGATTTTGGAGGCTTCGGTGAGGAACCCGTCATTAAGATAAGCGACTTTTGACGAATCGAAAATATGAGCATGGGTTTTGCCGTCACGGACCTGACGTTCAAGAAGCTCGAGGTAAGCACGGAGCTGCGGCGCGGCTTTGCTGTAGTACGCGTTGAGGAATTCGGAGGTGTGCCGCTCCAGGTCCGTGTCTGGGTTCCAGAGCAGCTTCGCAAGGAGGTAGGCTCGGAGTGGGCCCAGTTCCCCTGAGCCACCGGCAGAGTAGTTGCCTTGCTCGAACAGACCTGAGACGCCGTGTCGAACAAAGAAACGGACATTGGGCTGCAAGGCGTCGAAGTTTGGGAAAGGCTGCTGGTAATGGCCGAAGTTGGGCGTGTAATCCCAGATATAGAGCTTGGGCGCCACTGGCTGCCAGGCGATGATGTCATCGCGAAACCGGCGGTTTTCAGCGGCATCGCAAGTTCCCAACGGGTGCGCGAAGCAGCACTCAATCGAACAAAGCCGGATAATGACGTTGTCGCGAGGGCGGAGTGTTTTGGGCGGCTTGCGTGTGTACTGGTAAGCGAGCGTATCGATACGGAGATTTGGGTAATCGTGTTCAATGTCTTCGGCGATGGCATTGACAAATCGGAGCAGGGAGGCGGCTGGGCTGCCTTCCTGATCATCAAGGGCTTTGCAGATCTCGCATTGGCACCATTTGCCGGTATCATTTTGCGAGACGCTGATAATGGTTGCCTCGGGGTGCTCGTGAATCCATTTGCGGACAGTGGCAATGGCCAGCTTGAGCACTTCGGGATTCGATAGACACCTTTGGACATATCCGTCTACTCGTTTGCCGTTGATGAGCGGAAAGTACTCCGGATGCTCCTGGTACAGGTCCCGTGGGATTAGACTGTCCAAGCTGTGGACGAAAGGGAAATACACCACCGCGCGGCCGCCCTGTTTTTCGGATAATCCGTAATGCTCACCATTCAGGCGATGCCTGGCTGCGAAATCGGCGTCGCGCATCATCTCGGTCCAGAACACTTCGCGATACTCGAGGGCGGGAACCTGTGTTTCGTCCAGCGCGGCCAGGACCAGGCGGTTCGTGCGGGGAACAACCTCAAGCTCAGGGGTAAACCAGCGAACGCCGAATTTTTCCTCTAGCAAGGCTGAAACGCCGTACAGGGTGCCACGAGGCCGACCGCCGGCAATGATCAGTTTGTTCATTGCGGTGCGCAGCACAAAGCCTTCAGGGCCGAGCTTGGCGAAATCGATTTTTGAGCCGAGCGCGCGCAAATGCGCGTTATCACCCAGCAGGATCTCCCGGGCGCCCGGCCGCGCGGAATCCTCCACGATGGGCAACTTTACCGTGGTAATGCGTTCGAGATACTGCTGCAACTCCTGGGCGGCATACCGCTCGGAGGGCGGAGCGTCGGAGGCGATCACAATCGAGCAGGGCATTTTGTCCCGGGCCGAAATGGTGAACACCGCCGAACCCGGCGCAGATAGCGCCTGGAAACAAGTTGCCAGGCAAAGCAAGAAACCGAACGGCACGGCGCCACGGGGCCGGTTCCCGGCCGAGCACGAGGCGCGGCGGTTAGGCCGCCGGACTGTTGGTTCGTCCGATACGTCCGGGCCTCGCGGGGTGCCCCGCGGCGATCTTGTGACGAAGCGCCGTAAACGCCGCGTCCCAATCACCATGGCTGGACGAAGAGGTTTCATGCTGGCCTCATTGGCTATCCACACCACGGACGAGCATCTGCAGGCCATAAAAACTCTTGCTCGCGGTGATAAAGAGTGTGTGCCGGTCTTTACCTCCGAAACAGACATTGGCCGTCCACGGCTCAGCGACATCAATGTGTTCGATCTGTTTGCCGGAGGAAGCGAACACGGTAACGCCTTGCCCGGTAAGGTAGACGTCGCCTTCACTGTCGATCGTCATGCCGTCCGAACCGAGCGAGCAGAAAAGCGCTTTTTCCTTGAGTGAGCCGTCCGGTTGAACCGAGTACCGGTAGGTTTTCCCGGCACCGATGTCGGCCACGTACAGGGTCTTGCCATCCGGGGTGCCAATGATGCCGTTGGGCTGCTTGAGGTCGTCGATTACCCTTGTCAGGGTTTTGTTATCGGCGGAAAGGTGGTAGACGAATTCACCTTGTTCCTTGGGCCCGCGTTTCCAATAATCGCGTTTGTAGTAGGGATCGGTAAAATAAAGACCGCCACTGGGCCGGATCCAAACGTCGTTGGGTCCGTTGAGTAGTTTGCCTTCAAAATCCTTGACCACGACCGTGGCTTTCCCGGCCGGGTCGATGCGCCATAGTTCGTTTTTTTCGTCCGCGCAGGCCCAGAGGTTGCCCTGGCGGTCGAAGGAAAGCCCGTTGGATCGTCCGCACGGATGCATGAAAGTGGAGAGCTTGCCTGCGGTGCTCCATTCCAGGATACGGTCGTTGGGTTGGTCCGTGAAGAAGACATTTCCTTGCGCATCGCAGGCTGGTCCTTCGGTAAAGGAAAAATCGGCCGCGAATTTTTGGAGCGTGGCGCCGGGCGCGATAACCTTGCTGTCAGCGGCGGACAGCCGTGCGACCCAGAGGAGACTCAGCAGGAAGGGCAGGGGAGCTTTCATACGTTTCGTTCCAATTCCGTGGACCAAGGGAAGCAAATTGGACAGGGCAGTTCAAGTGTGAACGCCCGCGGGAATTCCCTGCGACGGCGGAGTCGAGCGGCAGGCTGCCCCGATCGGCGTGCCTGCAATCCGGTAGGGAAACACTGCTCGAATTACGTATACCTTTCGAGATTTGGGAGCGCGTCGAGAGTCAGCCTACCA
>JANXQE010000667.1 GCA_025356925.1 Limisphaerales bacterium
GTTTCCTCCATGAAACGATCGCCACCCCGGGAGCGCTTTGCGGGGGGCGAGTCTAGCGAAACGGGCGGAATAGGGATAGGCCAAAGCACGCCATAGCTGGGCTGCGCAAAATCGGGGTTTCTTGAGTCATGCCAGCTGAGCACTAAAAGCGCCACAACTTGCGACCGCCGGGGTTCGATCCGTTCGAATGCGTCGTGCGCCTCAATCAGTTCGCAGGGGAGGCGTACGTGCATGATCAAGACCAGAGGACCGCGTACGGATTGGGACAGCCCGGTTGGGAGGCTGCCGTCCGGTTCCCGCCTTGCCCCCACCGGCACGGGGCCTATCATTCCGAAATTTGGTTGGATTGATGTAACCCATTGCGTGGCCGTCTCTTAAATTCGCCGCAGTCCACCTTTCTTTTACATGTGCGGACAGGCGGTTTTTGTCACGCGATGAAGAATGCCGGGTTTTGTGCAGCGGCCGCAGATCCCGCTGGCCGCTATGTGTCCTTTTATGTAAACTAAAGCGATGGATTTTCTATACCGTTTTACACGGAAGGACAAATCATGGAACCGGCTGACAAGGGAGATCGAGTGGTGGGTTTTCTCCGACGACACCCTGTGGCCTCCTTCGAGGCCCTGGAGAAGCAACTCCAGGTCTCACGCCGCACCGTGCGCAGAGCCCTTGCCAAGCACGGCTATTACTCCAGTTGCAACGCGAACGGTGGCTTTGTGACTCTGCGTGAGACGCCCCGGTTCTCGCTGGAAGGTCTGTGGGTCTATCGCAAGTGGTGTTTTTCGTCACACGGCAGCTTGTTGCAAACCATTGTGGCCTTGGTCGAAGCGTCACCCGCCGGCAAGACGCTCGCCGAGTTGCAGGATCAGCTTTGCACTCGGGTGCATAACCAAGTGAGTTGGCTGTTGCAGGATGAGAAACTGACTCGGATTTATTCAGGCCGCCATGTCGTGTACCTCTCCTGCGATGCGGCCCGCGCCGCCGCCCAGCAACGGCAACGCCAACAGTCCGTTCGCCCGGAGGATGCTGTGGCGGCGAGAATCGCCAGGAGTGCCACTCCTTGTCCCGAGGGGATGCGGGCCGAGACGGTGATTCGCCTCCTGGTGCAGATGATCGACACGCCGAACGCCAGCCCCGCTTCGCTGGCCAAGAAGCTCCAGGCGCAAGGTCTCGCGATTCAGGCTGAGCAGGTACGGCGCGTGATCGCGTTCTACGCTTTGGAAAAAAAAACGGCACATTGAAGATCCCGATCCTGGTCCAGCAACTGCGGGATGGTTGCGTCGCGGATGCGCAGAGCGCCGCGGGCTTGCCGGAGCGTGCCCGTTACCGCTTCGATCGGGACACCACCGGGAGTGAAACCACAACACCGCCGCTGAAAATTCTCAAGACGACCGGTCGGCAGGTCGTGAGTTTGCGGTTTGCGCGATTCGAATCGCAGGAAATCGTTCGCCAAGAACATTCGCCCGCCGGTCCTGTGACTTGCCATTCGCCCGAATTAGCGGCGGTCGTCCCGCGAGGCAACCGTTATGCCTACGATCTCATGGCTTACGTGGGCGTGGAAAGCTTGCTTCGCGGACGCAAACTCCAGGATCTGGCACTGGAGTTGGACGCGCTGCAGATTCCCTTCAGCAGCTTGTGCGATGTGCAGCGGAAATTCATGTTCTACTTCGGGCATTTGCACCGTCAGGCGGCCCCACGAATCCGCGATGATCTTCGACAACGCGGAGGCGTGACGTGGCTGATCGATGGGACGCAGGAACTCGGCAGTCCCGTGTTTTTTGGCGTGAAAGAGGCCACGGACGGGTTCTTGCTCGGCTCGTGGAAGATCGGCAGTGAGAATCTCGACGACGTGGTCCCGTGCCTCGTCGAACTCCAGGCCGCTTATGGGCTGCCCGAACGCGTGATGCACGACCTGAGTGACACGATGAGCAGCGCCTGCGACCGCGCCCTGCCCGGGGTGACCCACCACGTCTGCCAGTTTCATCTGCTCCGGGACATCGGCAACGATCTGTTCCAGACGCCACAGGCCACCCTCTCCGAGTTGGTCCGGCAATTGAAGCTCCAACCGCGTATGAAAGAGCAGCGGGGGGGACAGATTCAATGGCTCCGCGAGAACGAAGTCTGTCAAGGCGACCTGGTGTTGCGTGACTTGTTGGAGGGAAAACCCGTGCCCAGTCCCTTGCCCGATCTGCTGGGACGCGAGTTGCTCTTGGCATTCCATCAGTGGATCCTCGACTACGCCCGAGATGGACGCCGTCAAGGGTTTCCTTTCGATCCCAACCTCTTGTACTTACACCGTCGCGTGGTGCAGGCCCGGGCCGGCTTGAACCGGCTGCGCGAGCAACAGACCGGCCGTAAAATGCCGCCGGCCCTCATCAACCTCACGCGGATGCTGAACGACTACCTGGACAACCAGCGGGTCGCGGCCGCCCTCGCGCAGTACGAGGCGGCCTGGACCGTATTTCAGTCCCTCCGCGACGTGCTGCGGCTCTCAGCCCAAGGGACCAGTCCTCTGCGCGATCCCTATCGCCTGACTGCGACGGAACAACGGACGATGTTCTCGTCCTTGCAAGAGCTGCGGGATGAGTGCCGCCGGCGCAGTACCGAGGACGATGATCCCCAGCAACGACAGCTCTGTGATATTGTTTGCACGCATCTGGACCGCTACTGGGACCATCTGCCGACGGGCACCGAGCATTATGACGAGCGAACGAACAACGGCATCGAAACTCATTGGCGGAAAGGCAAACGCACCCGCCGCTGTGTGCATGGTCGCGGCAAGCTAACCCAAGACTTTCAGGCCTTGCCACAGGAATACATGCTGATCCAGAACCTCGACAATCCCCGCTACGTGGAACTGGTGCTGGGAACTCTGGACAACCTGGCCGACAAACTGGCGGATGCCGGTCGGACCGCCGGCTCCTTCAGCGAGTGGCAACGAAACACACGCCAGAGCAGCCTCGGGCGGCTCCCCAAACGCCTTCTGCGCAACGAAAATTCTCTCGGCGAACTCCTGGGATACTACGACGACTGGCAAGGACAAGTCCCCGCCAAAGCAGCCAGTTGACGTGGCCAGCCAATCCGCGCCAACCAAATTTCGGAACGATAGACACGGGGTCGGTGGAGGGCGGGGATGGTTGCTGCGTGCGGTAGCAGGCCAGTCATGGGTTCCACCGACGCGGGGTCGGTGGG
>JANXQE010000674.1 GCA_025356925.1 Limisphaerales bacterium
GCAAGCAAATGCTCGGCGGCGTCCAAAACAACCTCGACCCGGCCGTTAAGGCCGGCCGACGCCAAGGTCCAATGCAAATGCTGCGCCAGGGTGGAATTGATCTCGCAGGCCAGGATACGGGCATCGGGGCACCGCGCCGCGAGCCGCAGAGTCAACGCTCCAGTGCCCGGTCCCAGTTCGAGAATTTGGCCGCGGTAGCTCCGTGGAACGGGGGCAATCATGCGGTCGATTAGGAACCGTTGGGAAGGCACCACCGCGCCGACTTGAGCTTGATTCACCAGCGCGGCTGAGAAGAAGCGCCAATAACTATCGAATAGATGTGACATAGCGTGCTTATTTACCGCGAACACGGGTCCGTGCCGGCCCGGACAGAACTGCTCTCTGAAAAATCCGGAAGGCAATGGCGAGAATAGCCAAAACGCGCTGGCCAGTTCAAGGTTTCCTTTCCGCCGTCAACCATCATGCGGCAAGTAGCTGAACTTCAAGCGCCTACCTGCCGCTTAATAGCGTCGGAAATCTTTTGAGACCAGCGTTCCAGGAGGGCCGCATCACGCCCTTCCAGGAGCAACCGGGCTTTGGGTTCCGTGCCGGAATAGCGGAGGAGCACCCGGCCGCCGTGCGTCGTCAATTCGGTTTCGGCCTCCAGGATTAGCTTGGGGACGGTGTCCATCTGCTCAAATGGGCGCTTTTCCCGGACCATGATGTTGGTGACAAGTTGAGGGAAGCGGGCCCAACATTTGGCAAGGCTGGAGAGCGGTTCACTGCGGGCTTTCATAATCCGCAAAATCTGGAGGGCGGCCACCAGGCCATCGCCCGTGGTGCTGAAGTCCCGGAAAATCATGTGGCCGCTTTGCTCGCCACCGAGGTTAAATCCATTGCGCAGCATCTCGTCGATCACATGCCGGTCGCCAACGGAAGTGCGCACCACCCGCCCGCCCGCGGCTTCGAGCGCCGCCACCAGGCCGGCGTTGCTCATGACCGTGGTCACCAGTGTTTTCTCGCCCAATGCCCCCTGTGCCAGCAAGTCGAGAGCGGCAATGGCCATGATGTCGTCGCCGTCGATCAGTTGGCCGCGCTCGTCGCACAGCAGCAGCCGGTCCGCGTCGCCGTCGTGCGCGATGCCGACATCGGCTCGATGCTCCCAAATCTTCTGGCACAGGAAGGCCGGATGCATCGAGCCGCAATCCTTGTTGATGTTCTTGCCGTCGGGTTGATCGCCGTAAGTGATGACATCGGCCCCCAGTTCGCGCAGCACACAGGGAGTGGACTTGTAGGCCGCGCCGTGCGCGCAGTCCACGACGATCCGCATCCCTTCCAAAGTCATCCCACGCGGGAACGAGGCCTTGGCATGCTCGATGTAGCGTCCCAACGCATCTTCGATGCGCACCGCTTTGCCCACGGCATCGGCGGTTGGCCGGATGTTTTCGATTCGGCCGCTGAACACGAGACTTTCGATCTCAAACTCAATCTTGTCGTCGAGCTTGTAACCGTCAGCGCGGAAGAATTTGATGCCGTTGTCATCGTAAGGATTATGCGAAGCGGTGATGACGATGCCCGCATCCGCCCGCAAACTGCGAGTGACGTAAGCAACTCCAGGGGTCGGCAACGGTCCAATAAACAGCACGTCCACGCCCATCGAGAGAATCCCCGAGGAGATGGCGTTCTCCAGCATATACCCTGAGAGCCGCGTGTCTTTGCCCAGCACGATCTTGTAGCGTCCGCGGCCGCGTGACTGGTCGCCGAGGTGTTTGAACACGTGGCCGGCAGCACGTCCCAGCTTGAGCGCCGTTTCAGCGGTGACCGGTTCTACGTTGGCGGTGCCGCGGACACCGTCTGTGCCAAAGATTCTTTTGGGTGGTTTCACTTCGGGCGACGCCTGGCTTTTCGTTTCAGTGTTCGGTTGCACAAGACTCCTAATTTTGGGATGTGGTTACGACTTGCACCTCTTCAGGCTCTACCTTGACGCGCGTTAGCCCTGCCGGCGTGGAGACCTCGATCCTTCTGCGCGAGTCGCGCACCACGCCGCTTTCGCTCAAATCGACCAGGACCCGAACGTCTTGTTTTCGCAGGCTCCTTAGGCTGGCGGGGTCTCCCTGCAGGGTCACGTTCGCCGTCTTGGGGTTTACGTTGAAAGCCCGAACCTCCCGGGCTGGGGACAACACCACGATCGGCAGGTCGCGGAGGATCATTTGCTCGGTCGGAGCCAGCGAGAGCGATGCCACGGGCGAAATGTCGTTCTTAATCGCGATGTTAACGGTAAACCAGATCAGCCCTGCAAGCGCAAATGAAAAGAGCTTGAGCCAGAAATCCTTGAGAACCAGATTTTGCAGCCACGGAATCATCTCGCGATGGTCGTCGTTGTCGCCGCCGTCCCCGAGGTCGTGGCGGTGGTCGCGGGGGTGCTGGCCTGGGCGACAGGGCCAGGCGCGGCGGGGTCGCGCCGCCAGAAACGAGCGAGTTTCGTCCAGTTGCGTGAGCGGGTGGAGGGCGACACCAGGACCGAAGTCAAAAACGCCCGCAACTCTTCCAAGGTGACCCCTCGGACGAGGTGTCCGCGATAGGCATAAGAAACCCCGCCCGTCTCTTCCGAAACGACTACGACTACTGCGTCCGTCTCCTCGCTCAGCCCAATCGCCGCGCGATGGCGCGTCCCGAGCGACTTATTCAAGTCCTGGCGTTGGGTGAGCGGAAAGATGCAAGCCGCGCAGGCGATCCGGTCGCCTTTTAGAATTACCCCGCCGTCGTGAATCGCATTATTGGGGAAAAAGATCGTCTCGAGCATTTCGGGCGTTGCCTCGCAATCGACCACGATGCCCGATTCCACGGCCTCCTGAAGACGAATGGATTGCTCGATAGCGATCAATGCCCCGATCCGGACATCGGCCAGCCGTTCAACCGTCTGGATAATGACCTCAATG
>JANXQE010000692.1 GCA_025356925.1 Limisphaerales bacterium
CACCTTTGTATTCGCCGGGGAGCCCTAAAAGGTTACAACTATTCTATTCTTCTGCGTCCCATTTCCAGGAACCTGTACATGGCGAATTGATATTCAAGCGGCGCCTGGCAACTCAAACAACCCGCGGCAATGGCTTTGCCAGCGGTAATTCTCAAGGTCAGCTGCTTGGGATGTTGGAGCGCCGGCTTTCTCATCCGGCGTGTCGCCGGATAGCCCCTGATGCACGCGGGCCGTGTTGTAGTAGTTTTTAAACGACTCCAGTTTCCGCTCCAAGTCGTCTGCGGTCCAAAAGAACAGCCGAAATCCCCACTCGTGCCACCGCTTGACCGTGGCCGGTTGCATGAGCCGGGCGTGCCTCTGCCAATCGACCCACCAACTGGCCAATAGAACCCATAACCAACGGAAACCGTCGGAGAAACGATGACGGCGTACGCCTTGACTTTCCAACCTCTCTTGGCAGAGGGCCAGTTGGCTTTCCGCCGCCAGCACTCGCGCGGCGAGCACTGCTCTGGCCAAAAATAAACTCTTTAGAAACCGCCAACCATACCGAAGTAACTCTCCCATCCCGACTACAACCGCGGCCCATGATCTTAGAAAAGCAATCGGAGCACTCATCACCGCGCAGAATGTGCCGGAAACCAAAGACAGTTCAAGCTTTCGCAATCCCCTGCCACCCAACAACGACAGAGTTTTTCAGCAGCACACCCCTTTCTTGGTTGGCGGGGATGGATAGATGAAAGAACATGCACACGATGAGCGATTGGGAACTCATTCAGCATTACGCGAAGAACCGTTCGGAAGCAGCCTTCGCTGAGTTGGTTCGGCGTCACCTCTCTTGGGTATATTCAGTGGCACTGCGCCGCATCCGACAAGCCGCTTTACAGTTGGGTCATGTGACGTCCGCACAGTTCGACCAATGGGTCCGCCCGGAAGAAATGACGCACCCGCTTCAGCCTCACGAATGACCCCATGCTTTTTCATCCTGCAATCGGGCGGCGGTTGTCTCACGGCCTTCCACTCATTTGAGGCGGCCGGCTGCTCGCTCTCGCTGTAGGAAAACGCCGGGTCTAAAAACAAGCAGCCCGTAAAACGGCTTATCCATTAAACCTCCAAAGTCATTCTCGTCCAGCGTGAGTAAAATGTCTGCCCAAGCTAATGCGCTGAATAGTACGGGGCGGTCTTTGGTGACGGGAAAAACCACGGGGCGATCCAGCGTCAGAACGTCGTCCATGATCAGCAAAGCCGGTCGGAGGGCGGCCCATTCCGCGCTGGCGGAGGGCGCTAAGTCCGGGAGGTTTCGAAAGACCTCCTCCAGCCCGTACGGTGTTGCAATCAGAACCCAACTGTTGGTGGAAGCTCGACGAAAGACTTCTCGCGAGGCCCCTGAGGCCGACCCGCAGGCGGCAAGCAGAACACTGGTGTCCAGAAACAGCCTCACTCGCCCTCACGGAACCGCTGCAGATCAGCCTCATCCTGCGCAATCCAACCTGCGATTTGTTCGTGGGAGAATTTGCGCGGCTCAGGCAGACTGGCGCCCTGGGCGCGCAGGCGGGCTGCCAGGAACAGCAACAGTTCCTGCTTTTGCTCCGCTGGAAGGGCGTCGGCTGCGGCTTCGATTTCGGAAAGCGTGCTCACCGTGAAACACTACCTCAATGTGGTCTTAACGACAAGGACGGTACACCTTTAGGCAAACGGACGGTCGTGATCTAACAGATTGTTGCCAGCTTCCAGGGCGGCGTTAAATGCCCTCGCCCCGGTGCCTGTCCTCTGGAGGCTCATCAAGCTTGCCTTGGACCGCCTTAGAAAGCTGGTTGGTTTCTCTCAGTGCCCCCCGCCACATTCTTGGAACCCATAGGAGCGAGAAAGCAGCCACGAATCCAACTACAGCTCCTCCAAAGGCTATGGCGGGGGCCATTCTCATGCCTTCCTCAACTCTTTGAGTGAGTTGCTGCCTGGACTCCTCCGACATACTGGCCGCGTTAGCTAAATCGCTCTGGCTCTCGTACTGCAGAAAACCGTAGCAAGAACCACCGACTACGACCCCAATGAGGCAGGCGACGATTAATTTGCTGCCAGTGGTCATAAGGATTAGGATCCAACACTCAGGGCACTTCCAAGTCAATTCCCCTTTTCCTGAGCGTGCCGCCGTAGTGCGCCCAGGTTAACCAAAAACAAAAAAAACCAAGCCGCAGTAAGCCCGTCCAACATGGACGGGCTCTTTGCGTACGGCGCTTGAATGAAAACAAACTCCGATGAAATCAAAACAGAAAAACTCAAAATCCACGCGCAACATCACATCCGGTATTAAACGTGAATTTGTTCCTAATGCCAGCGTGCTGGGAGATTCGGTGAAGCACAAGCGCGTGCCCGTCGAAATTGGCGTTGATGTTATTCCGCATCGTGTACGTGGCGAATTGATATTCAAGCGGCGACTGGCAACTCAAACAACCCCCGACAATGGCTTTGCCAGCGGTAATTCTCAAGAGCGGCTGCTTGGGGTGTTGGAGCGCCGGCTTTCTCATCCGGCGTGTCGCCGGATAGCCCCTGATG
>JANXQE010000746.1 GCA_025356925.1 Limisphaerales bacterium
CTGAACGCTGGGCTGCGCTGTGTGGTGCCAGCTCGCCCGCTCCGTCAACCTTATATGGTCTTTCTGTTCGTCGGCTCATCAGCTTTGACCGGTGGCTTCCTTCCCACGGAGCCTCGCGATTCCGCAGTTGCTTGGGTCTAGTGCTTTGGGCCAAACTGACCCCCGTTATGAGGGCCAGCTTGACTGCATTCCCCCACAGGGGACTTTCACCCCATCAGTTCACGCCCATGTCAGGCGCACACAAAGCGCCTGCACCTAACCGCCGCCCGCGCTTTCCGTTCGCGGTTCCAGTGGCGTTCGGTTGTTTTTTCTGCGCTCCACCTGCTGTCCCAGCGGCGGTAGGTGAGGCGCGGCGTTACGCATCAGAACATCGCATGACATTATACACACCATGAAACCACGAGATATCCTCAACCTGGCTGTCCGACTTCTGGGCTTGGTTTTCCTCTACCAAGGTCTTCAGGCATTGCCGACTGCGGCTCTTCAGTTCTGCAGCGTAATTTCAAACATGAACAGCGGTGCCATTCTCGGTTGCTTTGTGATGGCTGGTTGGCCTCTGCTCGTTTCGTATTGGCTGTTGCGTGGTGCGCCCCCGATCCTTCGCATCGCTTACCCGGATGCTTCGGCCAGCACCGAGCCGGAGATACAGATTGGAAAGACACTTCCGAAGAAAGCCGATGCGTAACGACTCTATGGAGATGAACTGCCGCGACGTAATTCCGCTCGTTGCGGACCACCAAGTCGGAAGTAAGTCTTGCGCCCGGAGTTGGTCCTCCGCGGCAGTCGCTCATTTCGACCGTTCGGCGAGTGCCCGAAGGCTCAAATTGGTTGCTTTTCGATGGGCTTTCGAGCTAAGGTGAAGCTATGACAGCTCGGGAGTTTCGGAGCGTTTTCGAGGCCTTGCCATTTCGACCATTCAAAGTCTATCTCGCCGACGGTCGTGGGGTGGCGATTCCTCATCAGGATTATGCACTGCTCTCACCGACCGGGCGAACGCTCATTGTTTACCAGGACGACGACTCTTTCCAGGTTCTCGATCTGATGCTAGCGACAGGTGTTGAGGTCAACGGCAGGCGCTCAAAGAGGGTGGCGAAGAAAAGGCCGTGAACAGGAGGCCGAACCCGTTGCTGCTGGCGACTCGGGTTTACGTCCAACTTCCATTCCTGAGCCAGCGGCCCGGAACGCGAGAGCAAAATCGTTGGGCCTCCATCGACAATGAATCCAAGTGAGCTAGTGGGGGGCAGCCTGTGAGGGCAACGCGAAGGCACTGGCAGCCATAAAGCGTGGTGCCAACGTGAATGTTCGCCTTCGAGGGAGACCGGCTTTGCTGTGGGCAATCCAGGAACCTGGTCGAGCTGCTGGTGGCTGACACAGACCACAAAAATGAGTATCCTTTGAGCATGAGAGCCTCCGTTTTAATTGTAGCCGGAGCGGTCGCTGTTTCGATTACTATTTATATGGTGCGCTGGGAGCAGTTGGCCAACGAACATTCCAAGGGAGATCCTTTTCCGCAGAGTTTCGCCCAACCGCCCGCCCGCTCTGCTGTCCTGCTTGACGCAACCAACGCAACCAGCAGCACTAACCAATCGAAACCATGAAAGCTTGCAAAGAAATGTGCGCGGAGCTGGCCTTGTCCAGAGATTCTCTGGGCTTTCTCGCTTTTGTATCACACCGGCGGCACTAACTAGAATGCGAAAGGCAACCAATGGAGATGCACGCCTACGGGCCTTGCTCAAGAAAGCCCAACACCTGCAGGAAACCCCGCGATGACCGGTATGTTCCAATTTCAATACCAACTGCGCGGCGTTCCTGAGGTGCCGCGTTCGCCAAATATGCGAGCCCGGCGAGCCAAACTGAAATCCCGTAGGGATGATATGATAAT
>JANXQE010000764.1 GCA_025356925.1 Limisphaerales bacterium
TGTGCGAATGTGTGCAACTGACCCCGTCACGAGAATTCGCGAAGCGTCGTGGAGTGCGGCGGCTCTGCGCCGCGGTGAGCCAGGCAAACGTTGAGCTCGTAAGGTTAGAAACAGCCCCTTTAGCCCCGTTCGCTTAAAAGCGCCGCGGCGGCAGGCGCACTCCAAAACCTTCGGAGGTTCCGGCGTGCGGCACGGCTTAACGAATCTCCGGTAACGCCGCTTCGCACTGAATTCACTGCGTGCTTCGCGTCAAGGCTGCTTTTCCACGGTGAGGGACATCAGACGCAACTCCGGCGGATCGTGTTTTGAATCGGTTTGAAAGGCCGAGCCCCCTGGATTCCAGCCAACAATGGTGCTCCAGGCTCTGGTGTTGGCGGGCCCAGACGGTGCGGATTGCGGATTGAACTCATCGGTCGCGAACGGATTGAAGAGGTGGACGACTTTATGAGAAAACTCGGAGAGGGATTTCGCTTTTGCCGACCCCACCAGCGGGCCACTGACACGAATTTTTCTCTTCAAGACGACGTGTTCTGAAATATTGGTATCGCCGGGCTGGGTCAGTTGAAAGGTACTGAGCGCTCTGGAGGGAGCCTCGATCGCATTCGCTGAGGACGATAACTCATTGGTGTGGATCTGCTGCTGAGCCATGCTTCGCGTCAGCGCGGTCAACGCAAAAATCACCGTTAACCATCCCGTCCTCATACTGGTACCAATCGTCCATTTGCTAAGTCTGTCAAGGCGCGGAGGTAGCCCGCCGGAAGCATCGAAAGCGGCGGAGCGATCCGGTGCTGGTCACCACACCAGGTTAGTGACCGATTGAGCGCTCTGGAATTCCGTGTGCCCGTCCACAAGCAGGACGAAGCCCGCGGGAGATTTTTTGTGCCAACCTTTCGGATTCTGAGGGAACATCAGTACATTGTCGGCGAACAGCACCGTCCGAGCGGGGGATGAAACGGAAGTTGATTTGTGCCCGTCCAGGCCACCGGCGACTGGTGGGTAACCCACGGCGTTGAACATGTAAGAGTTACCGACCCAGTCAAACAAGGTATTCGGCAGGCTATCGAAGCGGCCCTGGTCGCGCGGACAGGTGACTGTCGCCGCGTTCAGTCCGTAATGGTTGAGTGGCCGATCGACCCGGTTGAATATTCCGCCTTGAGCCGTCGACAGGTTGTTATTCGTCCGGCCCGCCCAGACAAACCATTCCATGCCTTCGGTATTTACATTGGTGGAAGCCCAAAAGAACTGCTCACCAAAGTCCGGCAGGTAAATCTGCATGGCAACGCTGCATTGGCGGAGCTGGGAGATGCACCTGGTATCCTGGGCTTTGAGTTTGGCGTTGCTGAGCGCGGGCAACAACATGCCAGCCAGGATAGCAATGATGGCGATGACGACGAGAAGTTCGATCAGGGTAAACGCGTCACGCGTGTGGCAACACGTCACGTAGCTTTTGCGCAGGTACCGGTGAACCATTGGATCTGAGGACCTGATAGCAGACCATCACGCAGTTGGCTAGAGCGAAATGCAGCCAGAATGGCGCACGGCCCACAACGAATGCTCGCTTTGCGGATAGAGCCCAGAAGGGGACGGCGGGGGGGATCGGAGTTCTCGCTGGGCGATCGAGCGTTGCGAGAGCCTCGATCGAGGTATCGGAATGAAAGGCTATTTCAGCCCTTCAACCATTCGTCCCGATGTTCGGCCACAAAATCGTCATCGTTCAGATGCGGGTATGCGCGATAAACCCGGTCGATTTCCTGACGCTGCCCGGGGCCAAGTGTTTCGCTCGGGTCGAGACACCGAATATCCTCGAGTAAGCCCTGGCGGCGTAACACTTCGTGCAGACCGGGGATGCAGCCGGCGTAGCCGTTCGCCGCGTCGAAAAAGGCGGCGTTTGCATCCGTCACCTCGATAGCCTGGCGCAGGAGCGTCTGGGGAAC
>JANXQE010000805.1 GCA_025356925.1 Limisphaerales bacterium
GACAGGCAGCTTGAAAGAAATCGGCTTCTCCACTCTTGCAGGCGCTGGTCCGAGCGACGAGGTGTGGCTCCTTCCCTTTCTGCACGTGAGTGACGCTGCGGTCTGCCGCCCATGCGCTCCGCCCTGGCTCCCAGACTCCCACGGTGACGTAGATTCCGATCAATCGGTCACGCATGCTTCCTTCTTGACGGCGTTTTTGCCACCCACAGGATGTGGAATTCGGTGATTTCGTTTGCCTCGACCGCGACTGCTCCTCCGTTGAAGGTTTGCAACCAGTGGCAAGAAGACCCAACCCCACCACCATGTAAATTGATCCAACAGTTATTGTCTTTACCAGCGAACGGCGCAAGGTTTTCAATTTGATCCCCAACGGAATCGAGGGCGTGTCGCCGTTGAGGAGGTCGGCGAGTTTCGTTTTGGCAAAGGTGGCCTCCATCTGAATCACCGTGTCGTTCAACCCGCAATGCAGCGGGCAAAGGTTCTTACCGTGCGCCTTCAGGCCCAGCGGGCAGGTGTGGAGACGCTCCATCGGGTCAACCGCATTGATGACGTCCAGCACCGTGATTTGCGCCGGGTCGCCCGCGAGCCGGAAGCCGCCGCCCAACCCGCGCTGGCTGCGCACCAATCCCGTCTTGGCGAGCAGTTGCAAGACCTTCGAAACGTAATCCGGCGGCGTGCGCGTGCCAGTCGCGATCTGCCGCGTCGTCTGCGAACGCGTCGGCTCTTGCACCAGCCAGATCACGGCGCGCAGGGCGTATTCCGAAGTGCGTGAAATCAGTTGCATGGCGTTAAATTGGACATTGACATCCGATTTTGCAAGTTTATTGTGAATCCAGTGAGCTTTTCCTCGCCCGGGCCGCGTCGGCCCGGAGAAAGTGAAGCCTCCGTCGCAACCTGACTATGAACTCGATAAACATTGATACCACGGTGGGTGAAATTGTCCGCGCCGCGCCGGCTCGCTCGCGCATTTTTGAAAATCTCGGCATTGATTACTGTTGCGGAGGCAAGAAACCGCTGGTGGAAGTCTGCCGCGGCAAGAGCCTCGACCCGGCAACGGTGGTTGCCATGTTGTCGGCGCTCGACGGCGGTCCAGAAGCAACGACGGCCAACCCCGATGCGATGACCCTTTCCGAACTCTGCGATCACATCGAGATGTTTCACCACGGCTACCTGCGCGAGGAACTGCCGCGCCTGGATTTCATGACGCGCAAAGTCGCCGCCGTCCACGGCGATCATGAACCCCGCCTGCTGGAAGTGCGGCGGGTGTTTGAAGCATTCAATGCGGAGATGACCGCCCACACCAAGGAGGAGGATGAAACCATTTTCCCGGCGATCCGCCATTTGGAATCGGCCAACGGTGACAAGGCTGCGGCCGCAGCCAACCTCAAGGATTCATTCACCAAGCTGGAATCCGAACATGACAGCGCCGGGGCGGCGCTGGTGCGCTTCAAGGATTTGACGGATAGTTACACGCCGCCGGACTGGGCCTGCAACACGTTCCGCGCGCTCTATGATGGGGGCTGGCGAAATTGGAAAAGAACACCCACCAGCACGTCCACAAAGAGAACAACGTGTTGTTTCCGCGTACGCTGACGCTCGGAGGCACCGCATGAATCCTCCCGACAAACTGCCTTTGGGTCGTGGCTGCGCTCGTGCATTCAGCGCGGGGCAGATGGCCAATACTCTTGTCGTCAAACGCAACCGGCGACTCAACGCCATACGCCGTGGCAACGCATGACGCTCGAGCATCCAGTCCACGTGGCGCCGCCAACTCCTGAGCCCGGACTCGGGGAGCCCGTGCTGGGCAATTACTTCGTGGCCGCGTATCCTCCGTTCTCGGTCTGGACAGCGGCGGAGGTGCCGGCATTGAATGAGGCGCTGGACCGCACCGCCTCGTCCACGCCGCTGGGGGTGTACGTGCATCTCCCCTTCTGTCAGAAGAAATGCGACTATTGTTACTATCTCTCGTACGTCGCCCAGCCCGCGCCGGTGGTGAATCGTTACCTGGAGACGGTGCTGCAGGAGGCGGCGCTTTACGCAGACCGGCGTGCCGTGAAGCAGCGTCCGGTGTCCTTCGCCTATTTTGGAGGAGGCACGCCCTCCATGCTAAGTCGTGCGCAGGTCCGGCGCCTGCTGTCGGGATTGCGTGAGGCATTCCCTTGGGACGAGATCGAAGAAGTCACCTTCGAGTGTGCGCCCCGCTCGGTGACGTCTGAGTTCCTGGTGGCCTTGCGTGAATTGGGCGTGACACGTCTGAGCATGGGGGTCCAGAGCTTTGACGACACCCTGCTCGCGATGAACGGCCGCACGCATCTGGCAGCGGACATCCAGCGGGCCTTCCGGCTGGTCGATCAGGCGGGATTCGACTGCGTGAACCTCGATCTCATGTGCGGCCTGTTGGGCGAAACGGAGGCGCAATGGCGCGAGTCTGTCCGGCGGGTGATCGAACTCCAGCCCGATGGCGTTACGATTTACCAGACCGAGATCCCGCGAAACACCCGGTTGTGCCGCGAGTTCGAGGCCGGCGCGTTGCCCGCCCAACCGGTTTCCTGGGATGTGAAGCGTGCCCGCCTCGGCGAAGGCTTCGGTGCTTTGGAGCAGGGCGGCTACACGGTAATCAGCGGCTACAACGCGGTTCGGAATCCTGAACGCCACCGCTTCCTGTATCAGGACCATCTCTGGGGCGGGGCGGACCTGATCGGCTTGGGAGTCGCGTCCTTTGGCTATCTGGGCGGCGTGCATTACCAGAATCGAACCACGCTTGAAGACTACGAGGCGGCGGTGGCGCGAGGCGAACTGCCGTTCCAGCGGGCCTTCAAGCTGTCGGACCACGACCGGCTGGTACGCGAATTTGTGCTGCAACTCAAACTGGGCGTGGTGCCGCTGGCGCCGTTCCGCACCCGGTTCGGAGTGGATCCGGTGGAATTCTTTGCGGATCCACTCCAGAAGCTGGCCGCTGCCGGATGGCTGACCTGCGAGGAGAATGCCGTGCGACTAACGCGCACGGGTTTGTTGCGGGTGGACCGGCTGCTGGCGCATTTCTACGACTCCCGATTTCAATCCATTCGTTACACCTGAGTTCAACAACCCGGAATCCCGATCCAACAACGCTGGAGCACATGCTTATGAGCCACAAGCACCCAAAAGAATCTTCGAGCCAGTATGATGTCGCCGTGATTGGTGGAGGTCCCGGAGGCGCGGCCCTTGCCGGCATTCTGGCCCGCCAGGGCCGACGCTGCGTCGTATTCGAGCAGTCCTTCTTTCCCCGGTATCACATCGGCGAGTCACTCGTGCCGCACACGCATGGCATCCTTGAACGGCTGGGTTTGCTAGCCAAGATGAAGGCATCGCCGTATCCCGAGAAATACAGCGTGCGGTTCGTTTCTCCGGATGGCCGGGAGGCCACGCCGTTTTACTTCTCGGAGACGATCCCGGGTGATGGAGCGCGGACCTGGCAGGTGGAACGGTCCACGTTCGATCGGATGCTGTTGGATCACGCCCGCGAACTGGGCGCGGAGGTCCGGGAGGGTGTTGGGGTGGAAAGCGTGTTGTTCGAAGGCACCCGCGCCACCGGAGTCTCGATTGCCAGCGGATCAGGCGCCGAGACCATTGCCGCGAAAGTAGTGGTGGATGCCTCTGGCCGCGGCACCTTGATCGGGCGACAACTCGGGCTGAAGGGCGATGTTCCCGGACTCAAGAAGGCTTCGCTCTGGGGCTACTATCGCGGCGGGAAACGGTTGCCGGGCATTGATGCCGGCGAAACCACGATGTTCCTCATCTCGGGCGGAGGTTGGTTTTGGTACATCCCGCTCCCGGATGATATCGTCAGCGTGGGAGTGGTGGCCGATCCCAACTATCTGTTCACCGCGGGCGACGCGCCGGAAGTCATTTTTGAGCGCGAAGTTTCGCGCTGCACGCCGTTGGGCGAGCGTCTGGTCGCTGCTCAACGCGTTGGGCCAGTTCGCGGACTGCGGCAACTGGCCTATCTGAACCGTCAGACCTGCGGGGACGGATGGGTGATGATCGGCGACGCCCGCGCGTTCCTTGACCCGATCTATTCCTCCGGCCTGTTCCTCGCGCTCGGCTCTGCCGAACTGGCCGCCGGATGCATCGAAGACGCCCTGACGGCCGACGACGTTTCGGCGGCCCGCCTGGGCGCGTTTGAACCCGCTCTGTGGGATGGAGTGGATGCGGTGCGCCGCCTGATCCATGCATTCTACGATCCGGCCTTCAGCTTCCGCGTCTTTGCGGAACGCTTCCCTGAGCAACGGCGCAGTCTCATTGATTGTCTCGTCGGTGACGTGGTCAAGGACATGTCGGGGTTCAAACAGGCGCTGGCCCAAATGAGCCCGCCGCCACCGCCGCTGTCCGACTCCATCCCCCTGTCGGAAGCTCCCAGCCCGGCGAGTGACGAACTGTAGGCACTGCCCGAATGAAATCGAGTCGCCCACTGGTCTATGCCTGCTCCGGCGCGTCCAGCGCCGCGCAGATGGCCAATCACATCGCGGTCAAACTCGACCGGCTCAAGGTGGCCGAGATGTCGTGCATCGCGGGCGTGGGCGGCGATGTGAAACCGCTGGTGCGCATCGCCAAATCCGGACGACCGATCATCGCACTCGACGGCTGCCCACTCCATTGCGCCGCGCAGATTCTCAAGCGCCACGGCCTCCAGGCCGACAAGCATTAC
>JANXQE010000003.1 GCA_025356925.1 Limisphaerales bacterium
GCCACCCGGGCATATGACCAGCCCTACGCCGTTAGCCGTGGCTTCCAGTGGCTCATGGATGCTGTAGGTTGGCTTGGAGACAAAGCGGTAAACCCGGGTGGAGCCGGAAAGAGATTTTCGGTTCGGCTCATTCGATCGCACCGCTTCGGGCACGTCGTAATGGATCGGATTTTCTCTTTCGCCAGGTGGCCATAGAAGCTTTTCCTCCGGCAACGGAACCGACCAGACTGCTGGGGCGATGAGCACAGTCAACGCCGCAAGGCATCGCCATGAAGGAAAAATCGATCGGGTCGCGGTCATGTCAGAAGTCTTCGGGGCCTGATCAGCGCCGTCAAGCCATTTGAATCCTCGTAAAAACGCTGGCGACGGATCAACCCCTGAAGTCGCCCTGACTGCTGCCTGTGTTCTACTGCATCGACAAAGTTGCTTGTCGTGCGCGTGCCATTTGGCCGAACACTTTGACCGCTCGCAGCTCGCTGTCGAGCGACCGGTATCCACTCCACAAGCTCGCAGAGCGCGACGATTCTGGTAGGGTGAACACCCCACTTGGCGCGAGGATCTTTGCCGGTGTAAGCTCGGAATAATCAGAGGAAAGGATTATGGCAACACAAACGAAGAACTTGAAAAAGCAGCACTTCCGTTTTAAGTCTCCCGGCGCCACCAGCGTCCTGCTCGTGGGTGATTTCACCCATTGGCAGCAACAACCTGTCCCGATGCACAAAGGCCAGGAAGGCGTCTGGACGGTTTCTGTCGAGCTGACGCCGGGCAAACACACCTATCGCTTCATCGTGGACGCGGAATGGCGGGATGATCCCGAGTGTACATTGCGTGTACCCAACCCGTTTGGCGGCCACAACATGGTCCGTGAAGCAGCCTGATCGCGAGGGAATCGTTCGCTGTCGCAGGGTCAAACTTTCAACACGTCCCGAGCCTCCGCCATCCCGGGCGCCGGTCGGCCGTACTCGCTGGCTGTGACACGCGCCAGGGCGACGAGGTGGTGCCAACGCAGCGCCGGTCGCGTCGCGGAGAATTCTTCCACGACCGTTCGATAGTACTTTTCGGCGTGAAGCGCGCCGTCTTCGCTGACCGCGTAGCGCAGCAGCAGGTCGAATGCGGGACGCGCTGGATATCCACCGGTCCCGTAACGATGGATGATGGCCGCGGCATGTGCCTGGAGATTCTGCCGAATTGCGTCATCGGCCTCTCGGAGCAATCCGTCGGCGTCCGTGGCTTTGATCTGGGCAATGTGGTACGGTAGTGGGAGGGGGTCCCAGCGGAGGAAATCACCACCCCGATTGACCCGGTCAAACGCCACCTGGTACGCACCGAGAATCAGGCAAGCGAAGGTGTTCCGGGTGTTGCTCACACGGGCGAGATTACGCCAGGCGCAGGCCGAATCACTTGCATGAACTCCAATGCTGTCTCCGTGAACGCTGCCCGGTGGTTTCCCCAGCGATTCCTCTCCCGGCGGTCGGCCTCGATCGCGAAGGACCAATTGATTGGCCGCCAGCGAGATCGCTTCGCCTACGTCGCCCGGTGAAAAACCCTCTGCCAAGGCTGCGGCTGCGGCTGCGGCGGCCTCCTCTGGAGAAGCCCTGAACAGGGTGTCGTTCAACTGGCTGACCCAACTGTCTTCCGCCATCCGCGTGCCGGGTTGGCGCTCCAGCAGCTTATGTTCTTCGAGCATCCTTGGCAGCACCGTCCGCGGCTCCCCCTGTCTGGAGTTGCCAGGCGACTTTTCTGCCTGGACACAGTAGCGGACCGATTGACGAAGCAGCGTATGTGCCTGCTCCTTGCCGATCAGATCGAGAAGATCCCAGGCACGGTAGGGCATGACAACCCGGTGCACCTCCGTGTGGTCTTCCACGGCATAGAGGAGTTCGTTTAGCGCCACCTCAGGCGAGTTCTGGGCCGCGGCCGCAAAAATTCGCTCAGCCGCATCCACGTCCTTACGGCGCACCGCCTCCAATAGGCGCTCCCCCCCGGTCTGAGGTGCGTCCTGATTCGCGGGTTCGACCCGGTGCAGCACTTCTTCTTTGCGCCCACCTTTTTCCTGGATCCGCCTGGTATTCCGGTAAAGAACTTTGAACACGGGCAAGGGCTGTAACTCGATCGGCAGCTCTGCCGACATGTGGAGGGCGGGGGCCAACGCCATCATCGTGTGAAAGCCGACATAATCCTCGCCCCCGAACGTGCGAGCGTTCGCCAGCGCGGCGGCAGTCACCAGGCGCCGGAGTTCCGTACCCGCTCGGAGCTTGTCGCCGAGCTCAGGCAGGAGTTTGTCCGGAGGGGTTTCCTGCATAAACCGAACGAGCGGTTCGATCGAGCCGAAATCCAGTGCCCCAGGGCTTTCCTCTGCGAACCCTGTAACGAGTCCCAGTTCCGATGCCATCGCTGACCCGACGGTGGCAACCAGCATACCACGACCAACCTCGGCGAGAAACTCCCGACGGTTGCGAATGGAATTACGGTCCCCAAAAATCGAAGGCTGCGGGTTCATGCCTAAATACTACGCCTCGACCCGGTTCTGGTCAAATCGCCCTACGAACGCAAATGGTCATCCACGCTTGTGTCCCAGAAGCCGAGCTGGCAGGAAAAGAATGGCGCGAAGCAGAGCGAACAGCGCTCCGACCGTTATGCCGATCAGTCGCAGCGGAAGCGAGATTACCCAAACGACTGGAAAGATCACCACGGCGAAAATTGCCAATGGCCAGCACAGCAGGAACAAAATGCACCATCCGACCACTAAAATCAGCAGTTTCATAGCGATCTCAGTTTTGCGTTCGAGGTTTTATCCCGACGCAGATTCTACGCCCGGTTTCGAATGCGGTCCATCACAAATCAGCGAGCTCGACAAGGCAACGGAATGGCGACCGAAAGCCCGCTTGAGCTGTCCCTTTCTCTTCCAATGTCCGGTGCAAGCACGTGCGCCCGAAGCCGACTGCAAGTCGGCGCTCCGTGCGTCAGTTTCGAGGCCTCCGCCCCGCTTCGAGGAGCGTTTTGCGATCGTACTCGAGCAGTTCTCCGATCCGCTCGATGGTTAGGTCGGCCGGGGGGCAACGTGAGAGAATCTTCGGATCCCGGGCGTAATGGCCCTGGCGTGGGAAAACGGTCGTGACCCGAGCGCCCCAGACTTTTTTGATGGCGGTCAGGATGTGCAACTTGTCATCGACCAC
>JANXQE010000017.1 GCA_025356925.1 Limisphaerales bacterium
AATTGACGCGCCTTTGAGCGTGAGGCCTTGACGCAACCGGCATCCAATCAGAATACTGCAGCTCAGGTCGTTTCCCGGATTAGGGTCGCCCAGAGCTCCGCCTTTCGGCCAGGGAAGTTCTGCGAGTCCTCAGCCCGGCAAAGCCGCAGCCATGCATCCACGACAAGGCATTCTGCTCATCCGCCTCAAATCAATGGGCGATATCCTCTTTACGCTGCCGGCAGTGCATGCGCTGCGCGCCGCTTTTCCCACCGCTCCGATAACCTTCCTGGTTTCAAAGGAGTATGCCCCGTTGCTGGAAGGGTTCCGTGAGTTGAATTCGACAATCGAGCTGGACCGGGGCCGGTTTCGAGGATTGCGCCCCCTCAAAATCCTGGCGGAAGCCCTGTCGCTTATGCGCCAACTGCGGCGTGACCGGCCTCGATTGGCCGTTGATCTGCAGGGTTACGGGGAAACGGCTGTGTTGACCCGGTTCAGTGGCGCTCCCGAGCGGTGGGGAACGGTTTACCGGACAGGTCGGAAGTGGGCCTACACCCGGGCTGTTCCCCGGAACTCCCAGGTCCATCCAGCCGATGATCACCTGGCGCTTCTGATGCAAAACGGGATTGCCAGCCCCCAGGTCAGCAACCAGTTCGTTCTACCCCAACTCGCTCTGAAGAAAGCGGCCGAGTTATTTTCGACCTGCGGATTGCGGACTGACCGCGCCACATTGTTCATCCAGCCATTCACCAGCGCCCCCCAAAAAAACTGGCCATTGGAGCGCTACCTGGACGTCGCCGACCTTTCGAGCAAACGAGGATGGCAGATACTGTTTGGAGGAGGCCCCGGAGACCGAGTCGCTCTGAACCGAGCGAGCGCAGCAGGTTACGGGGTCGCGGCCGGAGCCCCGCTGCTCGTTAGCGCGGGCTTGGCAAACTTGAGCGCCCTGGTTTTAGGCGGGGACACTGGCCTGGTTCACCTCGCGGTTGCCATGGGCAAACGCGTCGTGATGATCATGCGGTCGATCCTCCCAGGCAGCACCCACCCATTCCAACACAAAGAGTGGGCAATCGGGCCGCCGGCGGAAGGGTTAATCAACTCAATCACTACCGAGACTGTGGCTGAGCACTGTGCCCGGGCAGGCCAGGAACAACGCCCAGGTGAAATCAGGAGGTCCTGACGGGATATCCAAGGCGGAATTTGCCCGATTTTTCCGGCCCAAGCAGGTCGGTTTTTTGCGCTTCAACCGGCGTATTGGATCGCAGTAACCGCGAAAGCCGTTCCTGCAATTCAGCCAGATGAATTAGGTCAGGTCCGGGACCATCCGCCACAAACCGCAGCAGCCACGCTCCACCGCCGCGCTGGATGAGTTGATAATGGGCCAGGCGCGGGATTCCGCTGAAACAGTGGTCCACCTGGCGAGTGGTCACCCTTTGTCCCGGGGAAATCTGGAAAGCGTCACAAGCGCGGCCGTGCAACAGGTAGCGCATGCCATAGGGACTTTCCGAGCGCTCCACCAGATCGCCAATCCGGTAGCGAATCAGCGGCATGAACGGATTGGTAAGGGTGGTCACAACCAAGTCGCCGATCCCCAACTCATCTGCACTGACCAGTTCAAAGAACGCGGTTTCAAGGCTGGCTCGCATCTGGCCCGCGTCGTCCTCCATCAGCAAATGCCCCGTCTCGGTGGAACCATAAAGATCGAACACCGGCACGCGGAAGGCCCGTTCGAGAATCGAGCGGTGGACGACGCTGACGAATTCATAACTGCAAACAATGAACCGGACGCTGGGCAGGAGGATGCGATGTCGTTCACAATAAAGGGCGAACACCACACCGTACACCGGATCAACGTCCAAAAACTCCGGTTCCCATTGCAAAATCTCAGTCGCGATCCGCTCGAGGTCCCGGTCACTCCACAAAAAGGGATATCGCGATAGGCTGACGAAGAGGGTCCTGCCCACAATCCGGTTGTCACGTGAAGGCACGCCCTGGTAACGGATATCGCCGCTGCAAACCGGAGAATTGATCGTGGCTCGCTTTGCCTCGGGATTTTGGCGGAGGACCGCTGCCACCGAGGGATTGAGGTTGAGCGCTCGCAGCTCCTGCTCGACCCACCAGCCACGCGGCAAGAGCAATGGCGTGCGCGCCTCGGAAGTTCCAGAAGTATGTTCCAGCTCGATAACATCTTGCTCGAGCAGATCATCCGGGCTGGTCTCAGCTCCCAGAAAATTGCCCGGGAACCCGTGGCGGATGTCTTCCTTGGTGATCAAGGGCCAGTGTTGGAAGTCGATCGAAGAGCGAGGAGCGAATTCGCCGGAAATCTTGGTTTTGAGTTCGCGATAAAGCGGAATCTCGTTGATGCAGCGCGAGATTTCGGCCGCCAAACGCCGCGGTTGGGCGGCTTCCTGCAGCAAATCAGGGGTTGCCAACATAAATCGGTTGCCAATTAAACATGCTCGAACCCAGAATTATAGCACAATTTTGCTTGGGGACCGCAGGTTGGTGCGCGTAGCTTGCCTGCGATGAAGCCCGTCCGCCGCGCCGTAATTGATGTGGGTACCAACTCCGTCAAGCTATTGGTGGCGGAGGTTCAACCCGGCGAGGTGCGGCCCGTCTGGGAGGAAAGCACGCAGACTCGATTGGGGCAGGGGTTCTACCCGGAGCACGTGCTTCAACCAAAGGCGATCGCGGACACCGCCCGGGCGATCGCGGATTTTGCCAGGAAAGCCGCCGAGCTTGGCGCCGGCAAGCCCCGGGTAATCGCTACCAGCGCGGCGCGCGAGGCGCGGAACCAGATCGAACTGGTCGCGGCGGTCAGCCAGGCTTGCGGGCTGGCGGTGCGCGTGATCACGGGTGAAGAAGAAGCCCGTTACGCTTTTCTGGGAGTGACCAGCGACCCCTCGTTAGCAGGCGAGCCGTTATTGCTCGTGGATGTCGGCGGGGGCAGCACCGAACTCATTCTGGGGAAACATGCCAACCAGCGCTTTGCCGAAAGCTTCCCACTGGGCACGGTGCGGTTGCTGCAACGCTTGCAGCCGGGAGACCCACCTGGCCCGGACCAATTGGCCGCGTGCCGGACCTGGCTGGCACGATTTCTGGAGCTTGAACTGAGCGCCAAAATAAAGCCAGCCCTGGACAAGGACAAGGACAGGGACGCGCGATCACCCGAGCAGGCGGTGCAACTGGTCGGGACAGGGGGCACGGCAAGCATCCTGGCCTGCATGGAGGCCAAACTCAGCGCTTTTGATCGCGAGCGGCTTGAAGCGACGCGGCTGAGTCGTGATCGGCTGCGCTGGCATGTCGAACATCTTTGGAGCCTCCCAACTTCGGAACGCGAAAAAATTGTCGGCCTGCCGCCGAACCGGGCCGACGTCATACTGACCGGAGTGGCGATTTTCGAAGCCGTCATGGACTACCTCGATTTCCAGCAGTTGCGAGTCAGCACGCGCGGATTACGTTTCGCTATCGTGATGGAGCCAGGCTGAACCCATTGCGATCATGAAAACATCCAACCCGCGCCTGACCTCAGAACGGAGAAGCTGCCGGCCGGCGGCTCGGCGCCCTGACTTTCCCTTCTAACATGTTTGATTCCGCGGGTTACGCGTTCGACACGGCCGGGGTTTAAGGTCATCTTTAGCCATGGCCGTGATGACCGAAACAGTTGCTGAACCAGCCTCGGGTCAGCCGAACGGCGCGCGAGGGCGACGTCTGACCCATCTGGTTATCGATGGGATGACGTGCGGCAATTGTGCGCGCCACGTGACAGAGGCGCTTCAGGGCGTCCCGGGCGTGCGGAGCGCAAGCGTCAGCCTCGAAACTCAGGAGGCTACCGTGCGCTGGCAGCCGGATGCGGCGCCAAACGATGCAGCCATGATCGCGGCCGTCGAGAAAGCGGGGTTTGGGGCTCAAACGGCAATTTCCCAGGCACACGAGCGTACCACCCATCGGGCCTCAGGCTGGGGGCTAAATCTCTGGCTCGGAGTGCCAGTGACGGCGCTGCTCATGCTCGGAGAATGGGGATTTAGGCTGGGCATGGAGCCTTGGTTCCAGTGGTCTTCCTTTGGGTGGGTAGCCGTCGTGCAGGTGCTCGCCGGGGCGCGCTTCTACCGGGGGGCCTGGAGTCAGCTCAAGGCGGGAAACTCAAACATGGACACCCTGGTAGCTTTAGGCTCGAGCACGGCTTTCGCGTACAGCACCTGGGCGTTGCTGGGCGGCAGGGGTGGGCATGTGTACTTCATGGAGGCGGCCGCGATCATTACCTTGATTAGCGCCGGCCACTGGATGGAGTCACGGGTCAGCCTGCGCGCTTCCAGCGCGTTGCGCAAACTTCTGAACCTGGCCCCCTCGCTGGCGTTGCGGCAAAACCCAGACCGGACTGAGACGGAGGTTCCCGTGGCTGACCTCAAACAGGGCGAGTCCATCATCTTGCGACCAGGTGACCGCGTTCCCACGGACGGAATCGTTTTGGAAGGGGCATCGGCGGTGGATGAATCGATGTTGACGGGCGAGTCGGTGCCAGTGGACAAACACCCTGCCAGCGAGATCTTTACCGGGACGATCAATCTCAATGGCCGGATTGTGGTACAGGTGACCGCTACCGGGGAAGAGACGGCGCTGGCGCACATCGTCGCGGCCGTGCAACGGGCCCAGACCAGCCGGGCGAGGATCCAGCGATTGGGCGATCGTGTCAGCAGTGTTTTTGTACCCCTGGTCGTGGGCATCGCGCTGGCCTCTTCCCTTTGGTGGGGACTGGCGCCCGTCTCGGCGAGGATGGTTCATGGCTGGCTCGCGCACTATCTGTGGGCCGCTCAAGGGCCGGAAAGCGGATCGGCGGCTGCTTTCATGATTGCCGCCGCAGTCCTGATTATCGCCTGTCCTTGCGCGATGGGCCTGGCTACCCCAGCAGCAATCATGGCCGGCTCGAATGCAGCCGCGGAACGTGGGATTCTCATCCGTGATGGTGTCGCTTTGGAAAAGGCGGGTGAGGTGAGCGCTGTACTCTTTGATAAAACCGGAACGCTGACCGCCGGCAAACCGACGATCGTGGAGGTGGCTCGAATGGCACTCGTCGACACGACGCAACGCTCCGAGTTCCCGGCACCGGCTGCTGACGACAGTGAAACCTTGTTGCGACGGCTCGCAGCGGCTTTGGCGCGGCCCTCGAATCATCCGATCAGCAAGGTCGTGGCCGGGCTCGCAGCCGAGAAAGTGGACCTATCCGAATGGCAGGAGCTTCACGGCTCCGGTGTGCGGGCGAAGCGGCGGGGCGAGCTGGGGGAATTAGCGGAGGCGCGGTTGGGATCGTTGCGGTGGCTGGCAGCGTGTGGCGTGGATTTGAAACCCGGCGCGGCATTTCTCGACCGGTGGTCGAGGCAGGGAGCCACGATTGTCGGTGTGGCTGAGGATCGGGCTCTGCTCGGATTGATCGCCCTGCAGGATACGCTCAAACCAGGAGCCGCCGGCGTGATCCAGCGTCTTCAGCAATCTGGCTTGAAGACTTTTCTTATCACCGGTGACAACGCGCTGACAGCCGCCAGCGTCGCCCAGCAAGCCGGCATACCGCAGGCTAATGTTTTCGCGGAGGTTCGGCCCGAGCACAAAGCCGACCTGGTTAAGAAACTGCAAAGCCAGGGCGAACGCATCGCGTTCGTGGGCGATGGGATCAATGACGCGCCGGCTCTCGAACAGGCCGACTTGGGAATTGCGGTGAGCCGCGCCAGCGACATCGCCCGCGAAGCCGCTGACATCATCCTGTTGAAATCCGAAATCGAAGCTATCCCTGAAAGCCTTGGTCTGGCGCGCGCTACCTTGCGGACGATCAAACAGAATTTATTCTGGGCATTTTTCTACAATGCGCTGGGGATTCCGTTGGCCGCCTTGGGGTTCATGAGCCCGATTCTTTGCGCAGCAGCGATGGGGTTATCGGACCTGGTGGTGATCGGGAACGCGCTGAGACTGAGGCGATGGCGGCTGTAACCAGCCAGCGGGGGCCGGGTTAGATTGAGTTGGTGACCGGTGCGTTGGTCAGAAAAGGTTCCGGCCGCCCCGAGGGATGATGTTCCTTAAAGCGTTGTTGCTGCTTGAGCAATTGATCGAAACGGTCTTGTTGGGCGGGCGTCAATACGTCACGGAACTCAGCCTTGGCTCGCTGCAGTTCCTGGCGAAGTTGGGGCGCCACCGGCTCCATGAGTTTGCGGGTGCGCTCCTGACTTTGTCCCAAGACTCGGTCGACGTGCTCGCGCTGGTCCCCCGTCAGGTCGAGGTCCCGCTGCATGCGGCGAAGGAATTCCAGCCGCATCCCCCCAGGCGAACCCGATTCGGGCGAGCGGACGCCGAAACCAGCACGGGGGTGTCGCGGTCCGAAAGACCCGGGGACAAACTGAACCACTAGCGCGCCGGTAAGGACACCGGCTCCAAAAATCACCACGGTCGCCAGAATGACCCTCCAGGTGTTCACCGGAGCGGATCGGCCGGGGGTTGGTCCAGAGTGGCGGCGGCGAGCACCGTGTTTTCGAAGTCCTGAGAAACGTCGAGGCCGGAGGAATTAACGGGGCCGCTCAGGAAGGACCAGGTGACCAGCACAAGCGCCAAGGCGACGCAGGGCGCGGCCGCCCGCCAGAGAGCGCTCGCCCAGAATGCCCAAGTATCTGCGACTCCCAGGTCTTGGAGACGGGCCATGATGCGTCGCTCGAAAGCATACGGCACCGCCGCGGTCGGCGGGTGCGCTTTCGCAGCGGCGATCAACGTGCGTTGAAGGTCATCCAGGTTCATACGGTCAACATACATTCAGACGCCCCCTCCCGGAAGCGGGTTACAGATACTTCTCGCGCTTTAGCTTGGCGAGGACCTTCTTCATCTCGGCTCGCGCGCGGAACGCCCGGACCTTGACCAACGGAATTGACCAGCCCGTCAAGGTGGCGATTTCCTTGACGGATCGGTCCTCGATTTCCAGCAAGGTAA
>JANXQE010000048.1 GCA_025356925.1 Limisphaerales bacterium
CGACGATTGCGAGCTTGATCGCGCCACGCCCTTAACGTATCACCACTCGCGGATGAGCCAACTCACCAATCAAATTGCCCTGGTCACGGGAGCCGGACGCGGGATCGGCCGGGCCATTGCGCTGCAATTCGCCGCCGAAGGAGCGGACGTGGTGTGCGTTTCGCGCACCGCTGAAAATTCCGAACGAGTCGCCGGTGAGATTCGCGCGCTCGGGCGCAAATCCTGGGCGCACGCTCTGGATGTGGCGGACGCAGCGGCGGTCAACGCCGCCGTTGACCGCATTTTAGCCGAGGCTGGGCGGATCGACATCCTGGTGAACAATGCCGGGGTGACCCGCGACGGATTGCTGGTCCGCATGAGCGAGGCTGATTGGGATACGGTCCTGGACACCAATCTTAAGGGGGCTTTCCTGGTCACCAAAGCCCTGGCACGCGCCTTCATGAAGCAACGCTCGGGACGGATCATCAACATCGCGTCGATTGTTGGTGTGATCGGCAATGCGGGACAATGCAACTACGCCGCGAGCAAAGCGGCGCTGCTCGGCTTCACCAAGGCCACGGCCCGGGAACTGGCCTCGCGCGGCATCCTGGTCAACGCGATCGCGCCGGGATTCATTGAAACGGATATGACCGCTGGCTTGAGGGATGAATTAAAGGCCGAACTCCTCAAAACAATTCCCTTAGGCGCGTTCGGCCGGCCGCAGGACATCGCCAACGCGGCCGTGTTTTTGGCCAGTCCGGCGGCCCGCTACATCACCGGCCAGGTGCTTATCGTCGATGGCGGAATGGTGATGTAAGATTTCGCATTTCAGGGCTTGACGCCCCCTCTCACGTAGCATAGACACACAGCAAAACTTAGAACCGGAGTAAATCATGGCTGAGAAAACCATAGAACAACGAGTCAAAGACATCATTGTCGAGCAACTGGGCGTAAATGCCGATCAGGTCACACCCGACGCCAAATTTATTGAGGATTTGGGGGCTGATTCGCTCGACACAGTAGAACTGGTTATGGCATTGGAGGAAGAGTTCGGCAATGAGATCCCGGACGAGCAAGCGGAAAAGCTCCAGAGCGTGGGTGACGTCATCAAGTACATCGAAGACCTTCAACAGAAGTAATCCAGATTTGAGAGTTTCCGGGGCAGCTTGGACTGGCGTCAGGTTGGGCTGCCCCGTTTTATTTTATGGCCAGCAACTGGACAGAGCGCAGAGTCGTGGTCACCGGGTTGGGAGTGGTTTCTCCGCTAGGGCACGAGCTCCAAACTTTCTGGGATCAGCTCCTGGCCAGCCAATGCGGGGTGGACAAAATCACCTCCTTTGACGCTTCCCAGTTCGATACGCAAATTGCCGCGCAGGTGAAGGACTTTAATCCTGCCGCCGCTTTCCCTTCACCGAAAGAAGTACGGCGCACGGATCGGTACTCGCAATTTGGGGTTTATGCCGGGTGGCAAGCGCTGCGCGATTCGGGCCTCGACCTGAACCGGGTTAATCTGGATGAAGTGGGGGTGTTCATCGGCTCGGGCATCGGCGGACTTGAGACGGTAACCGAACAGCACAAGATTCTGCTGGAACGGGGCCCGGGCCGGCTTTCGCCGTTCATGATCCCCATGCTCATTTCGAACATGGCCTCGGGCATCTTCTCGATGTACCACAACCTGCGCGGGCCGAATTTTGCCACCTGCTCGGCCTGCGCCACGGCCAACCATGCGCTGGGCGAGGCCTGGCGCACGATCAAAATGGGAGATGCCCAGGTGATGTTTGCCGGCGGCGCGGAGGCGACGGTGGTCGGGATCGGGATTGGCGGTTTCTGCGCGATGAGAGCGATGAGCACGCGCAACAACGACCCCAAGCACGCCTCAAGGCCATTCGACAAAGACCGGGATGGATTCGTCATGGGCGAGGGCTCAGGGGTGCTGGCGCTCGAAGAATTGGAGCACGCCAAAGCCCGCGGCGCTCGGATCTACTGCGAGTTCGCCGGCTACGGTAACACAGCCGACGCCCACCATTTAACAGCCCCGTCGCCAGGAGGAGAAGGCGCCGCTCGTTGCATGCGAATGGCTTTGCGCAATGCCGGGCTCAACCCGGAGGACGTCTCCTATATCAATGCGCACGGCACGTCCACCCCGCAAGGCGACATCGCTGAAACGCAGGCGATTAAGACCGTATTTGGCAACCATGCTCGCAAGGTGGCGGTCAGTTCCATTAAAGGCGCCACCGGCCACATGCTGGGCGCGGCGGGAGCCGTCGAGATGATTGTCTGCGCCAAGGCGATCCAAACCGACACGGTTCCGCCCACGATCAACTACGAGTTTCCCGATCCCGAATGTGACTTGGACTACGTGCCGAACACGGCCCGACACGTCAAGGTCAACGCTATCGTGAACAACTCCTTCGGATTTGGAGGCCACAACGCCACGCTAGTGGCTAAAAAATTCGTGGATTAAGCTTGAAGAGTTTTCGTCAGGCTTTAGCAGTGTAAGGCAACGCTTTACTCGGTTCGTTGGTTCAGAACGAGCACGGCCGTTTGAGCGCGGCAGCCAACCGTTCGAGGTACTCTCGCCTGGGAATGGTCTTTCCCCCCAGTTGGGTCGTGATGGGGGTAAGCATTTGGATATCGAACAAAACGAATTGGCGGCGTTTCAAATGTTCGATCAAATGAAAGAGAGCGACTTTGGAGGCATTGCTGGTGCGATGGAACATCGATTCGCCGGCAAACAGGCCGCCCATGGCCACACCATAGATGCCGCCGGCGAGCTGGCCGTCTTGCCAGCACTCGAGGCTATGCGCATGCCCGGCAGCGTGCAAACCGGTGTAGGCTTCCAGGAATTCTTGTGTGATCCACGTGTCGCGCCGGCCAGGACCAGGAGTGGCGCAGCCTTCCATTACCTGCCGGAAAGCTCGATCGATGGTAGTCTGGAAGACCCCCCGGCGGAGGCTGCGCGCCAGGCTGCGCGGGGTATGAAACTCATCTAGCTCAAAGATACCACGCGGGTCCGGAGACCACCAGGTCGCGGGGGAAACCGTCCAGGGGAAAATCCCCATGCGATAGGCAAGAAGCAAACGCGGCACGGACAGATCGCCCCCCACCGCAACCAACCCGTCGGAACGGGCAGCCTGCGGGTCAGGAAACCGCAAGCGATCGTCCAGGATGGGTACCGTGGTTTTCAAAGCCGGTTAACCTGCGGCAGTGGCGCCCGCGGAGCCGGGATCAACCCTCCAGCAGTTCAAGGAACCGCATTTGGAAGGAGCCTGCCATCTCCATTGCCCAAAGGTCCGGAGCGGTTTGGGCATTCAGCGCCTTCAAGGGCGTCGCGGGCGAGCCCAGGTGGATCCAACTGCCAATCCGAATATCATTGAGAACCTGGAGAAGCCACCCCACATCAACCGGCGCGAGCGTGAGCTGCCATTGTCCTTCCTGCTGCCTCAAGCGTTGAGAGTCCGAGAGGAGCATCCGCAGCTCCTTTTGATTCTGCAAACGAGTCTCCGCCAGAGCCTCGTCGAGCAGGCATTGATTGGCTTCCTCCCGTCCGGTTGACTGGCTGAGCGGTTGGTAACCCGAAGGAATTCGAGGATAAAGCTGAAGCACGTTCAGGAGCAACTCCTTCTCCCGGGGCGTCAGTTGGAATCGGAGCTGCCCTTTGCCCGTGCGGATGAGTTTCACTGGTCGCGCTCCATGGTGGCGTGGAGACTGTGTTTTTGCAGTTGATGGACGTAGTGCTCGGCTTTTTCGAGGCTCTCGCGGACCAAGATGCTTTTGCCCTGCTTATGAACCTGAAGCATGTGGAACTCCGCCTTTTTTCGCGGCCAGCCAAACACCTGTCGAAAGACATGGGTGACGTACTCCATGTAGTTGACCGGGTCGTTCCAGCAAATCACGGCATACCCCGGTTCGAGCTGCGATTTTGCGTCATCGGCCTGTTCCTGGATGGTTCCGGGCAACAGTTCTGGAGTGGCTGTTTCCGCCATAGACGTACATTAAGAAAGAGATTGGCCATTGTCGAGGGTGGGGCCACGGGTGGGAGAATCGAACCGGCGACCTCACGCACAAGAGCAGAACGCTGTTGCTCCGTGAGGAAAGATCCGGCAGGGTGAGGGTGTCGTCATGGGCGCAGTGGGAAACTGGTTCAACAATGTCTGAACATTCCCCGGTGCAAACCGTCGAACCTGTGCTATTTTTAGGCACTTTTGGTCAAGCACTTCAATGTCATGATAGAACGTTATGTCGGTCGGATGCTGTTGCTCCTGCTGAGCAGCCAGTTGGTCTCCCCTTCCTGCTTTGCCCAGAGCGTCGCTCGCTCGGGCGAAAATGGAACTCCCTCCCTGGCCGCAATCGGCGCTGGAAAATCCACAAATGTATTTCATCCCGTAAGTCCCGGGCCCGTAGACGGGCCGATCGCGCTGGTTACTGCCAAGATGCTGGAGCGATTCCAATACCTGCGCCAGCCTTTTAACGAGGCGGTTTCGAGCAAGTTCCTGGATCGCTACATCGAAACCTTCGACCCTCAACATTTGCATTTTCTACAATCGGACCTGGCACAGTTCGAGGTTTACCGCACCAACCTCGACCATCTGACTTTACCCGAGCGCGGGACGCTGCCGGATACGCGGCCGGCCTGCGAAATCTTTAACCGCTTCGTCCAGCGACTGGAACAGCGGGTGGCCTACGCCGATGAATTGCTCCATCAGGACCCGTTTGCCTTTGATACCGACGAGCGGGTCATCCTGAACCGCAAAGACCTTCCTTTCCCCGCGGATCTGGCCGAGGCAAAAAAGCTCTGGAAAGAACGCCTGCGCGCAGAGTACTTGCAGGAGAAACTGGGCAAGCTGGACGTGAAAAAGACTGCAGCAGCAGCGGCGGCCAAATCCACCGAGAAAAGCTTCACCCCCGATTCTGCCGCAGATTCCTCGATTTCAGTTCCGCCCGTTTCGAGCGGCGCGACCAACTCAAGCGGAACCGTTGAGCCGAAGAAAACCGAAGCCGAGCAGATCGTCGAAACACTCAGCCACCGTTACCATCGGAACCTGCATACGTTCATGGACTGGGATAACGACGATGTCCTGCAAGTTTATCTCACCGCGCTGGCCCACGTTTACGATCCGCACTCGGACTATTTTAACCATTCGCAGTTGGACAGTTTTGCCATCGGGATGAACCTGAGTCTGTTTGGGATCGGAGCGGAGCTGATCGCGGAGGATGGCTATTGCACGATTCACCGCTTGCTGCCGG
>JANXQE010000060.1 GCA_025356925.1 Limisphaerales bacterium
CAGCGTGAACGAGGCCTTCGCGGTCGATACAATTCCCTACCCAGCGGACGACCAGAATCCCTGGCAATGCTGGATGCGCTTCGGAGGTTTCGACTTTTTCCAGGACGGACGGCGCGCAGCGGTGTGCACTTGGAACGGCGATGTTTGGCTCGTGTCGGGCATCGAGGGCGACCTCAAGGAAGTAAAGTGGCGGCGGATCGCGTCCGGGCTGTTCCAGCCGCTGGGTCTGAAGATTGTGGCGGAGACAATTTATGTCACCTGTCGCGACCAAATTTGCCGGTTGCACGATTTGAATGGCGACGGCGAGATCGATTTTTACGAGAGCTTTAACAACGATCAGCAGGTCACCGAGCATTTCCACGAGTTTGCCATGGGCCTACAGACGGATCGGGAGGGTAACTTTTACTATGCCAAGGGTGGCCGCCACGCTCTGCCAGCAATCGTGCCGCAGCACGGCACGTTGCTGAAGGTCAGCCGCGACGGGTCCAGGACAGACATCATTGCGACGGGGTTTCGCGCGCCGAACGGCGTTTGCGTGAACGACGATGGCACGTTTTTCATCACCGATCAGGAGGGACACTGGACGCCCAAGAACCGGATCGATTGGGTGCGGCCCGGGAGGTTTTACGGCTATATGTGGGGTTACGACCACCCCGAGAGCAGCGCGGATGAGGCGATGGAGCCTTCGGTGGTTTGGATCACCAACGACATGGATCGGTCCCCGGGCGAAATCGTCAGGGTTAGCAGCGCTAAATGGGGTCCATTTCAAGGCGGGCTCCTGAATATTTCCTACGGCATGGGCCGGATCTTTCTTGTGCCCAACGAAGAAATCGAGGGTCAACGCCAGGGAGGCGTGGTGCAATTGCCCATCCCGGATTTTCCTACTGGGGTGATGCGTGGCCGATTCCATCCTGACAACGGCCAGCTCTATGTCTGCGGTCTGGTGGGATGGGCTTCCAATCAGCAGCAGGACGGCGGCTTTTTTCGGGTCCGCTACACTGGCCGGCCGGCGTACTTGCCGATCGAGCTACGCGCGACGCCCAGGCACATCGAGATGGTCTTCAGTGACGCGCTGGAACCAGCCAGCGCCCAGGATCCGCAACATTTCCGGGTGAAGATGTGGTCGTTGAAACGCACCGAGAATTACGGATCCAACCATTATGGAGAACACGGGATCCAAGTTACGGAAGCGCACCTTTCCTCGGACCACAAAATGGTTGAGTTGGAAATTCCGGACCTGCAGCCGACCTGGAGCATGGAGATAAAATGCGAGCTGCGTGGCGCTGACGGAACGGCCTTCCAGCGCACCATCCACAACAGCATCTATTCCCTGCGGCAGGTACCGCGCTAGGCCCACAACTGGCGATCCAGCGAGCGATATTGGATGGCCTCGGAAAGATGGTCGCCGGTGATGGTTTCGGAGCCGGCCAGGTCGGCGATGGTGCGGGCCACTTTCAGGACGCGGTCGTAGCCCCGGGCGCTCAACTTCAAATCCGACATGGCGAACTTCAACAACTCAAGGGTCGACTCGTCCAGGGCACAACAGGCTTTGATCTCACGGCTGCCCATTCGGGCGTTGCAGTTGATTCGCGGCTTATTTTTGAACCGTTCGTGCTGGCGCTGGCGCGCGGCGATGACCCTTTTGCGGATCTCGGCGGAGGCTTCGCTGGTTTGCTCGCTGGTAATTTCACGGAACGGGACCGCCGGGACCTCGACATGCAAGTCGATCCGGTCCAGCAGCGGACCCGAAATGCGGCCAAGATAATTCTGGATTTCCCGTGGCGAGCTCCGGGACTCGGCGGGCATTTTTCCATCTGGCGTCGGATTCATGGCGGCCACCAGCATAAATTCGGAGGGAAAGGTCATCGCGCCGGCCGCGCGTGAGATAGTCACCCTGCCTTCTTCTAGAGGTTGACGCATGGTTTCCAGGACACTGCGCTTGAACTCGGGCAATTCGTCCAGGAAAAGGACGCCGTGATGGGCGAGGGAGATCTCCCCTGGGGTGGGGTTGATATTGCCGCCCAGCAACCCGGCGTCGCTGGCCGTGTGATGAGGCGCGCGAAAGGGCCGGCGCGTCACCAGCGCCTGGCCCGGCGCGAGCAATCCGACAATGCTGTGAACCTTGGTGGTCTCCAGCGCTTCTTCGAGGGTCAGGGGTGGCAGGATCGTCGCCAATCTCTTGGCCAGCATTGATTTTCCGGTGCCCGGAGGCCCGATGAGCAAAACATTGTGCCCCCCTGCGGCGGCGATTTCCAGGGCGCGCTTGACGGATTCCTGACCCTTGACCTCGGCAAAATCGATTTCTTCATCATGGTCTTGCTCGAAGATTTTGACAATATCCACCCTGGTAGGTGAAATCTTGAGGTCACCCTCGAGAAAACTCACCGCCTCCCGCAAATTCGCAACGGGGATGACCTGCAACCCTGAGACAACCGCGGCTTCGGCGGCGTTTTCTGGAGGAACAAAAATACCCAGCTTGCCCTGCTCGCGAGCCCGGAGCGCGATCGGAAGAATCCCTTTTACTGGCCGGACCGCGCCGGTCAGCGCCAGTTCGCCGACCATGACGAAGTTATCGAGTTGATCGACCTCCATCTGTTCGCTGGCCGCCACCATTCCGACAGCGATCGGCAAATCGAAGCTCGGACCTTCCTTCTTCACGTCGGCGGGAGCAAGATTGATAGTCGTGCGCCCAAAAGTAAACGCGAAGCCGGAATTGATCAGCGCCGTCATCACCCGATCGCGCGATTCCTTCACCGCCGCATCGGGGAGCCCGACAATCACAATGAGCGTGTCGCCGAAGCCGGCATTTACCTCCACTTCGACCGGGTAAGCTTCTATCCCATTAACCGCAGCGGAACACACCTTAGCCAACATGCGCAACACTTATGGTCAAACCTGGCCAAAAGAGCAATGAGGATCTTTAGGCGTGTTTTACCAACTGCAGCACTTTGAAGGTGTACATACTCACGGCCTGACCCCTTGTCGTTGTGAATTACTCAGGGAGAGCGCCCTACTCGTCAACGCGGACAATGACACGCTCAAGCGCCTGATGGACAGGGAGCCTGCCATGGCGGCCCTCATGAGCATCCAGGGCTTTCGCTCGCTTAAGCAGGACCTGGAAACGATTATCAACAAGTCCGAAGCCGTGAAGAAGGCCAGGCGCGAGGCCAACGACGAAAAGCTCAGCGCAAACCAACAGAAGCAACTCACCGAGGCCGAGAAGGAATATAAGAGTCTCAGAAAAAAAGTGGAAGAGAAGCTGATCAAGTTTGCCACTCGCGTCCCCGTGTTCATGTACCCCACCGACTACCGAGAACGGTGCCTCAAGGACGTGATTACGTACCTTGAGCCGGGCCTGTTCAGGAAGGTGACTGGGTTGACAATAAAGGACTTTGAACTCGTCGTCAGCCTCGGCGTCTTCAACAGCGCGCTCATGAACGACGCTGTTTACAAGTTCAAGCGATACGAGGACGCCAGCCTCGGATAACCGTTACTGCTCCCTTCCACATGAAGCGCTTTGTAGCGACCGCTGAACAAATGTCCAAACTCTTTGTGCCGGTGATGGAATCGGTTGGTGTAAACACCCAAAAACCACTGCATGCCGGCCACCAGGTTGGCTCGTGGAGTCTCGGTGATAAGATGAAAATGGTTCCTCATCAAGCACCCGGCATGAACCTGCCAGTCGGTCTTCTCGCACGCCTCCCCCAGCGTCTCCAAGAACAACAACGATCCTCGTCGTCGACAAAAATATTTTCGCGCCGGTCCCCGCGATTCATTACGTGGTAAATCGCCCCTGGATATTGAACCCTCGGCTTTCGAGCCATCCCAGCTCACTACCTTCAACCTGCCCTAGAATTAATACATGACAGAAATAAAACATATGAAATAAGCTGTTCTGACTCCTATTTGACCCCTATTCGGGC
>JANXQE010000065.1 GCA_025356925.1 Limisphaerales bacterium
GGTGTGCCTCGGCCGCTTTGGCCAACCATCGACTCGCTTCGGCATAATCTCGTTCCACCCCATCGCCTGAAAAATAGCTGTAGCCGAGCCGCAACTGCGCAACGGCCGAGCCCTTCTCTGCCTGAGCCAGGGACTCCGCGAACGGCGCACCATTCTCATTGGTCCATTCTGGTCTCCGGCGAATCTCCACTGCCCAGGCGTTGGTCGCATCAGCGATCCCCGGCCAGGCATCGCGCAGCTCGTTGGTCGGATGAGCGCCGGCTGTTGCTTCAGGAATCGGGATGGTTGGAGCTGGAGGCCGTTGGGCAAAGAGGGCGCCGCAGCCCACGAGCGCGAAAAACAGCGACCATCCGAGCATCGCCCGGGAGCGCGAGCGGCGCCCCGTCGAGGGCTGGAGCCCGCACCGGCCGGGTTGCCGTACCGGAGCGGGCTGTTTCAAGACCTCACCGCAGCGACGTATTTGAACCATCGAGTGAGCGCTGATTAAGGATCGTTCTTGAGCACCAGGTCATCTGGTTTTATTCCGCTGGCAAACTTGCCGAAACCGAACCAGAGCGGTTTGTACTCGCCCACGTAGCCGACCTCCGCCCGCTCCGGAATCTTGTCCGTAAGCCCGGTCGCCCGATACGCCGCGTTGACCAGTAGCCGCCGCAGGCCTTCGTTCTGGAGATCGACAGCCGCGCCCATAGTCGTTGTGAAAATCTGCGATGCGCGCTGCTGGGCTCCTTGGTAGCTCCGCAGCCACACCAGTGGCATCCGCGGATTGTTCTTTGCGCCTTGGACCGGCGGATCGCTCGGTTTCATTCCCGAGAGTACTTCGCCCCAGACTAACACACTGGCATCTTTGGGCAAATGTGCGACGGCGTAGACGTCGGTCGGCGCCCAGAGATCGGCCACACCTCGGAGGATGGGGTCATCCTTAAACGCCGGGTTGATCACTCCGCGGGTGCTCTCCTTGCCGTGAGATCCATGGTGGTCAACCCAGGTCTCCCCCAGCACTTGTTGGCCGAAACCACCCGGCCAGTCTTGGTTGCGCCAATCGTATTTCGCATACGGGCTCTCTTTGCGGTGGTCGTAAGCAAAAGCGTGCGTGCTGGTGCGCAGGCCGATAATCGGTTTGCCCCGGTTCAGGTAATCCACGAAATGCTTCATTTGGTCATCCGGAAGCTCGCGGAATCGCAAAGCCATGACACAAAGATCGGCCGAGTCCAACGCCGCCATCCCCGGAATGTTGGTCGTGGTCACGGGATCGATCGTGCCATCCGCCGGATTAATCGCGAATAGGACGGTGCACTTAAACCCATGGCGCACCGCCAGGATTTTCGCCAACATCGGCAAGCCTTCCTCTGACCGATACTCCTCGTCCCCGCTGAGGAACACGATTTGTTTGCCCAACCCCGGCCCGGCTTTGCCCTCATAAACCACCCATTCGGCGGCGCGGACCGAGGGGCCTGAAACCAACAGGGACACTGCAAGTAAAACAACGAGGTACGAAAGGGTTTTCATGGCGTGTGCATTTCAGCTTAAACCAATATCGACTTCGCTCGAAGCCGACAACCTTAAAACCTCAAATCTCCGCTTGACCCCAGCGGGCGCCCGAAAGTCCCTTGCCTCAGGATCACCCTCGAAACCAGAGCTTAACCCCAAATCCGAATCCTCGAGCCCTTCTTTCGGCCTTCGGACTTCAGGGCCTTCGGACTTCAGGGCCGCGGGACTTGAGCCCTTGAAAACCAACCGGCCTTAGAAGCGGCCCTGCCTTGGCCCGCTTCTTGCGTCACCGAAACTGCACATTGACATGCACCCAGAATTACGTGATTCATCTTCGACTGGCGCCGCCTTAGAGGTAATGCTCGACGGCCAGCCGGTGGTTCTCCCTGCTCAAAGACGCTCGCTGGCCGCGATCCGGTCATACCTGGAAACCTTGGCGCTGGAACAACAGCGCATCCTCTTTTCGTTCCGAGTCGATGGTGCGCGCGTCAATCTTTCCGCCATGCTTCCGACCCAGGCCCATTTCGCCAAAATCGAAGCCGAAACTCTCGATTTAGCACAGGTGCCACTGCAGCTCATCAAGACGGCGATGGTTCAAACCGCCGAAGCCCGGACGCAGATCGTGTCGGCGGTGACGCTCGTCCTGATCAATAACAGCGCCTGGGCTCGCGAGCATTGGTGGAATCTGGCGCGCGTCCTGAACCAGCCCTTCTTGACGCTCGGCCTGATGCCAGAAAGCTCGTATGGCTTGAATCCTGGCGGCGCCTCATTGGTGCAGCTTCGCAAATGGCAACTGCAGCAACTCGCGGCGATTCTCAAGGACGTCGATGACGCCTGCTGGTCTGACGATCCCGCAGCGCTTTCCAACGCTCTAGAATACCGGGTGATGCCCTGGTTGCAGGGGCTCCAGACCTCACTTGAACTCTGGCACGAAACACTTGCAGCGAGCCAGAGCCGCGCCGAATCTCATAGTTGAAAGCTGTGGACGGGAGCGCAACGCTGAGGGTGGCGTCGGCGTCGAGGCTCGAGCGATATCGGACGGGTCCGGCGTGGTGAGAAGCAGCAAGCGTTTCGGCAGCCAAAAGGCGTCGCTCCGCCCCACCATTGCTTTGGTGTTTGACCCACCCGGGCCTAGAAGCTAGACACCCCCGTCCCATTCCTAGGCAGGCATAACCTCCCTCAAAACCCTCAATCGCATTGGTAAATCTTCGCAGGTTCTTTGGTCTCACCCCGATACGGGGAGCGAGCAGGACCTCCAACCGACGCTGGCCGGCAGCAACGTTAACCACACAACCTAATTCCGTCGGTGAGCTGCGCGGTCAAAGAACGTCTCGCCAGCCGCGTTGAGCGCGTCCAGTCGAAAACGTTCGGTCCGCGAAAGCGAACTTTAGGCACCTGAGGAACCACGGCCTGACACCGGATTACCGTGATTCAAAGACCTAAATCCATGCATAATATCCATTTATATAGCTGGACAGAGGAGGGTTCTGGAGTACTGTGGGTTGTCCCGGAACTTGATTGTATGCTCGCCGTGCCCCCAATTCTTGCTATGTACGCAAACCAACGAGGATGGATCCTGGGTCTTGCAGTCGGGGCAATGCTCGTGGCCGCTCAGGTCACTGCGGGGGCAGATTTGGCATCGAAACCGGCCGGAGCCGCACCCACCACCGCGGCGAGTGCCGTTCGGGTCGAACTCTCAGCTTCGCGGCGGGTCAGTCAATCGCGCGTGTTCGACTCGCCGTTGCTGGCAAGCCGCGCGGCGACGGATGCTGAGAGCCTCGCACTCCTTGACGGCTTGGAGAGCTTTCGGCAGCGAACGGTGCGTGATGATTTTTCTTCCGTCGAGGGTTTTCTTCGCGACTTTTCTGATTCCGCCTGGGCCCTTTCCCTACGGTCCATCCTGGGCGGAGAATACTATCGCACCGGCCACTACTCGAAGGCCATTGACTGCTGGAGATCGGCTTGGGACCAGGGCAAAGCGTTGACTAATGAAGTGTCCATGGCCCTAGCCAACGACGCGGTCGGGGAACTCAGCCTGATGTACGCCCGGCTGGGTCGAATGGAGGACGTTCGCCAGGTGCTGGTCGAGGTGGACGGGCGCCAGTTTCGTGGGGGGGGGGCGGTTAGCATTCGAGGCGCACGCGACGGGCTCTGGAGCATGGAGCATCTACCCGAGACATCCTTTCGATGCGGACCGTTGGCCCTCGACCGGATTTGCGCAGCCACCGATCGCGCGAAAGCCGGCAATCAATTGATCCAGGATTCACAATCCACGACCAATGGCTTTTCTGCCCGACAGGTCGCAGAGCTATCCCGCCGTTTGGGCTTGGATTATCAGGTCGCTTTCCGAGATCCGGGCGCAGCGATTATTTTACCCGCCGTCGTTCATTGGAAGTTGGGCCACTACGCGGCGCTGATCGCACGCGATGGCCAGCTCTTGCGCGCTGAAGATTCGACTTTCCGGAACAAGACCTGGCTTTCTGACGCGACCCTGGACGAGGAGGCCAGCGGCTATTTCCTGGTCCGTTCCGGACCGCTGCCGACCGGTTGGCGGACGGTGCCGGACGCGGAGGCGGACCGCGTTTGGGGTAAAGGCGTCACCCAGATGAGCGACCCGGATGCGACCACGCCATACGACCTAACCGCAAAATCCCCTGAATCGTGCCATGGCATGGCTACCTGGAACGTTCATCTCATGCTGGCGAGCCAGATCATCCAGGATACACCGGTGGGTTATACTCCTCCCGTCGGGCCACCGATTTATTTTACGGTCACTTACAACTCCGCCAGCGCTCAGGGACTGTTAGGCCCGGACTACTCGAATGTCAGTCCGGATTGGCGTTGCAACTGGCTCGCGTACGTCACGGACGACCCCATGAATCCCGCGGGGGATATTCTCTTTGCGGTGGAGGGAGGCGGGACGCTCACCTTTACGGATTACAATCCTACGAATGAAATTTTCAGCAACCTGACTCGCAATCGAGCCAATCTCCGGCGCACTTCTACCAACAGCTACGAAATTCTTTACCCGGACGGGTCAAAGAAAATCTTTGGTTCTGCAGTAAGCTCCGCCGGAACCCTAAGGAAAATCTTCATGACGGCGGTCGTGGACCCCGCCGGCAATGCGGCCACCATCCAGTTCCAGGGGAACAGGATCGCAAGCATCACAGACGCCCTTGGCCAACAGACCAAGCTGTACTATGAAGTGAGCGACACCAGCATTCTGCCGGAGTATCAATGGGTCCAAACCTACATTGTTACACGCGTGGTTGACCCATTTGGCCGCACCGCCCGATTCCAGCCGTCGGCGGCTGTGTTTGCGCACCTGACCAACATCGTTGATTCCCTGGGTCTCTCTTCCAGTTTTGCGGAGACCGCCAAAACCAATCTCGGCTGGTGGATCAGCGACCTGACCACTCCCTATGGCACGACGCATTTTGTCCCCGACTCCCACCAGTCCAGCGCGCGCTTCAACTCGATGGAAATAACCAATCCGGACGGATCGAAGGAACGAGTCGAGTTTAACGACGGCTGGGGCGTCGGCGGCGCGAGCGGGATTCAAAGCAGCGATCCACTCGCCATCGTTCCGAAAGGAATCCCGGTGCGCAACTTGTTCATGATGGCGCGCAACAGCTACTACTGGGATCGGAAAGCCTACGCCGAAAGTTTCAGCCAAAATTACCAGGGCTACCTTCACGCCAGGATCTATCATTTCACCCATGGGGCGGACTACGTTACCTCGTCCCCGATTCTGGAAAGTTACAAAGCTCCATACGAAAACCGTGTCTGGTTCAATTATGAAGGACAGAGGAACCCCACCTTCGTCGGCACCTCCGACCGTCCCACGAAAATCGCGCGCGTGCTCGACGATGGCACGACGCAGCTTTATCAATTTGATTACAACTCCCTGGGCAAGCCTACTCGCTCCATCGACCCGCTCGGGCGCACTTTCACGTTCGTATATGAGACGAACCAAATTGATCTGAAGGAAGTCCGGCAAACGCGCGCCGGCCAAAACGAACTGCTCTTCGCGGCAACATACAACGCCCAACACTTGCCGCTCAGTACCACCGACGCTGCAGGGCAGATCACTGGTTTCACCTATAACTCGCGCGGCCAGGTCCTGACCGCTATCAATCCTCGGGGGGAACAAGAAACTTTTGTTTATGATGCCAATGGCTATCTGACGGCCATTGACGGGCCGCTGCCGGGGACCAGCGATACCACGCGATTCACCTACGACCCGATTGGTCGGCTGCAGACCGCAACCGATCTCGATGGTTACACGGTGAGCTTCGCCTACGACGACCTGGATCGCCTCACGCGCATCACTTACCCGGACAGCACCTTTGAATCGATCAGCTACAACCTTCTCGATCCGGAAATTCTCACCGACCGCGCGGGGCGGGCGACGCGATTGCGCTTTGATAGTCTCCGCCAATTGACGGCGGTTCAAGATGCGCTGGGCCGGGTTACCCGCTACCAATGGTGCGGCTGCGGCGGATTGGAAAGTGTCATCGACGCGATGGGCCATGCCACCTCGTGGAGCCGCGACGTCCAGGGGCGTGTGGTCGCCAAGGTTTATCCCGGCGGTTCACAAGTCCGTTATGACTATGAACCGGCCACGGGAAATTTGAAATCGATCCGCGATGAGATAAACCAAATCACGCTGTTCCGATACAATATCGACAACACCCTCCACGAAAAGAGTTACCTCAACGCGACCGTGTCTACCCCGACTGTAAGTTTTACCTATGATACCAATTACCGGCGTGTGGCGAGTATGCAGGACGGAACCGGGCTGACAACGTATGGCTACCATCCGATTACAAGTGCTCCTTCGCTCGGCGCCGGGCGTCTCGCGACAATTGATGGCCCCTCGCCTAACACCACCGTCAGTTTCAGTTATGATGAACTTGGGCGGGTCGCCAGGCGCGCGATCAATGGCGTGGCCGTGCAGAGAACGTACGATGCCGCCGGCCGGTTGACACAAATGACCAATGCCCTTGGCATTTTCCATTTTGCGTGGGAGGGCGGCAGCGAGCGACTTTCTTCGGTACAGTACCCGAACGGCCAGCGCACTGATTATGCATTTTATGGCAACGTTCAAGACCAGCTTCTGCAACGCATTACCCATCGGCTCCCGAACAATGCCGTGCTCTCCGAATTCACCTACGCCTATAACACCGTCGGGCAAATCACCAACTGGACCCAGCTTCAAGGGGGTGCACTCAAAACTTGGGCGCCCGCTTACGATGCGGCGGATCGTTTGCTCGGCGTGTCGGTATCGCAAGGGGGGATGCAAGTCCAGAATTTCGATTACGCTTACGACGATGCCGATAACCGAACCAGTGAGCAGACCAATGGAGTTCAGCGCCTCTTCGATCACGATGCCCAGAACCGACTCACGGCCAACAGCGACAACGCCGTTGCCGCGACCGTTTACCAATGGGACGCAGAACATCGCCTGGTGGCAATCACCAACGGAACGCACCGGACCGAATTCAGCTATGATGGATTGGATCGCCGCACCGGAATCGTGGAAAAGGAGAACGACATCAAGATCAGTGAACGGCGCTATGTATGGGCTGGTCCGCAGTTATGCGAGGAGCGGGATGCAACCGGCGGTGCGACCCAGAAAAGATTTTCCAGCTTTGGGGTAGCCAGTTCTGCGGGCTCAGACCTAACAAATGGCAATTACTTTTTCACGCGCGACCATTTGGCCTCGGTCCGGGAAATGTCTGACCAATCCGGCAGCATCCGCGCCGAGTTTGAGTACAGTCCGTACGGGGATCGGCAGCGATTGAGCGGCGACCTGGAACCAGGCTTTGGCTTCACGGGTCTCCCCCTGCATCTTCCAAGTTCCCTGCATCTGGCGCTGTATCGGGCCTACGACAAGAGCCTGGGACGATGGCTGAATCGTGATCCGAGTGGTGAGGCAGGAGGGCTGAATCTCTATGCCTACGTGTTGAACAACCCCGTCAACCTGTTTGACCCTTTAGGTTTAAGGGCTCCACATTCTATTTCCGAATGGGTGGATCTCGGTAAAGACATGGGGCGCGGCTTCATCGATCAATGGATAACGGAAAAAGGCAAGGCAGGTCTTTGTGAGGGTCCCGCTTGCCTGTTCAAGGATGGAAAACCTCAAGCATCGGTCTCGGGCGAGGCGGATATCACAGTAAATGGCAACAAGGTCGTGCAACTGGAGGGCGAGGGGTGCATCGGGGTTAAGACCGAGGGTACCGCTTCTGACCCGATCTTCGAATACGGTTTAGAACTCAAGGTCAAAATTCTTAACATCTTCAAAAAAGACGCCGTCGATATCCACGGGGATGTCGGCCAAGTCAAAAATTACCACGGGCAAACTAGGTCGATGAATGCTGCTAATAATACGATCAACGGTGGAGAGATAGCGGAATAACCTTCGAGTAACGCCTTAAATCCAAGCAAATGAACCCGCTGACTCCCTTTCGTACCACCACCCGTCAGCTTCGCTTGCTGGTGTTTGTCCCTTTTGTCTTCTCATCCCTCGCGGCGCGTGTCCAGAGTGCGCAACTCAAATACGACCCATCCGGAGACCTCGCAGCGATCGGACCACTTGTTGGGACCGGCCCGATAATTGTCGATCAACCGCGCTCAGCAGTTGCCGCCGTGGGCGATATGGTCTCTTGGTCGGTTCTCACCACGGGTTCGCCGCCGCTCACCTATCAATGGCAGATGAACAGCAACAACCTTCCGGGTGCCACGGCGGACACGCTGTTCATCCTGAGCGTTGCTCCCACCGATTTCGGCGCTTACCGAGTTATTGTCGGCAACGCTTTCGGTTCGGCCACCAGCAGCAACGCGCTATTGCAACTGGATTCCGATCACGACGGGTTGGCCGATTCGTGGGAGATAACTTATTTCGGTAACATCACCAACTACACTGGCCTGGATGATTACGATTCGGACCACATCTCCAACCTGGACGAATTCCGCGAAGGAACTGCTCCCAAGTCTGGCAACTCGGCAAATCCACGACTCAGGATCATCAGCGACCGTGGGCAGGTCTTCGTCACCCCGAATCTGCCTTATTATACCAACGGCCAGACGGTCACGCTTTTTGCCGTTCCGGATCCGGGACAGGAGTTCCTCGGTTATCTCGGTGCCGGGACCTATAGTTCCTTCTACAATCTCACAACCAATCCCGCTTCGCTGAGGATGACCGACAGCGAGACCGTGCGAGCCATTTTTGGACTATCGATCACAAACTCGCTGGATGTCACCAACGGCTGGCGGATCGACCAGGCTGGCTGGTACGGCCAGACTAACATCACGCACGACGGAGTGGACGCCGTTCAAAGCGCTCGAGCGATTTGGGGCACCGAAGCGGCGGTGCTGGAGTTAACCAACGTTATGAGTAAAGCAGGCACCGTCACCTTCTGGTGGAAGGTGGACGGATCACCAGCCGATTACCTGTTCTTTTGGCTGAACAATTCCCCCCGCTCCGGCGGGATTGGCACCAACGTCGATTGGCAACTGGCGACCTATTACCTGCCCGCCGGCACCAATCGGATGCGCTGGATTTACCAAAAGGGTGGCAACGAAGTCTCGGAATATAACGGCCTCCTTTATGCCCCGGCCGATGCTGGTTGGGTGGATGAGGTCAAGTTTGAAGAATGGGCCGATCCGCTCAAGGATACCTATGGGGATGGTCTCCCGGATCTTTGGAAATTACGATACTTCGATACTCTTAATGTGAAACCCGGCGACGATCCCGATCGCGACGGTATCTCCAATCTGGCCGAATATCTCGACGGTACCGATCCCACCAGCAGTAGCTCTTTGCTTCCCAGGCTGACAGTGACGGCGACCGGTGGCGGCACCGTCGTTCGCACCCCGGACCTACCCAAGTACACCTACAATCAGCGCGTTGGTTTGAATGCGGTGCCCGACACCAACAACTACTTCGTTATTTGGACCGGCGCTGTTTCGGGCACCAATACTACGAACAGCCTTTTCATGGGCGGAAACAAATCGCTCAACGCCACGTTCGGCTCACCGTTGGCAACTGCCCTTGATGCGCCTTCACTCACCTGGGCGCGCGGTGGCTCGATCGGTTGGTTCGGTCAGACAAATTATTCCCACGACGGAGTCGCGGCCGCGCAAACCGGACCCGTGGATTCCCAGCAGGCCACTTGGATGGAAACCACAGTCAGCGGCCCCGGCGCCCTGACCTTTTGGTGGAAAGCCTCTTCCCACACGAACTTTGATTTTGCCAGGCTCTTGATTGATGGCACGGAAACGAACAGGATTTCCGGCGAAGTGGACTGGGATCCCCAGGTTTGTTATGTTCCCTCGGGCAGCCATACACTGCGTTGGACCTTCACTAACATCGCTGGTTTCTTCTCGCTGACAAATGGGGCCTGGGTGGATGAACTCAAATTCGCCGCCGGGACATCCGCGCCGGAGATTCTGCTGGAGCCCACCGGCTTGACCGTCCTGCAAGGGTCCAATCTTGCACTGAGGTTGGTGGCTGCGGGAAGCCCTCCACCAACCTATCAATGGTATCGCAACGGGATCAGCCTGGGTTCGGCGGGCACTAATTCAACGCTCACCCTGAGCAACGCTGCTCCGGCGCAGACCGGCAGCTACTACGCAGAAATCCGCAATCCCGTTCAAACGAACACTTCTACGGCCTTCACTTTGACGGTCCTGCCGGTGCCGCCGGTCAACGACAATTTTGTGGATCGCGCGGTTCTCTCCGGGACCAATGGATCAAGCGGCTACGACTTTGGCGCAACCTTGGAATCGAACGAGCCCAATCACGACAACCAAAACCCCGGCTTCTCGGTCTGGTGGAAATGGACGCCGCCAGCAACCGGCAAGTACCGGCTAGTCGCCCGGAGTCGTGACATTCTCTACAAGCTCGTGGCGGCAGTTTACACCGGAACCGCCGTCGACAATCTCACACCGGTCGCGAGCGGATCCCAGGACGCCGCTTTGACCAACGGCGCGTCTCTCGCGACGGTCCAAGTGGCGCTTAACGCCACCGTCGGAACTGAGTATGACGTCGCCCTCGGTCACACCTTCGGGCCGGCGGGATATTTTACCCTCCAAATGGTCCCAGCCGTTCCACCGCCGAACGACGATTTCGCCAACCGCATTCCCCTTGCCGGGGCGCACGTTCTCGCCAGTGGATCGAACCTGGACGCGACGCTCGAGTCCGGGGAACCGGCGCTTCCAGGACAGCCGGGTGGCGCATCGGTTTGGTGGTCGTGGACCGCACCGCGCGGCGGGCTGGTGGAGGTGACGCTCGCGAACACCGGATTTTCCCCGTTGCTCGGTGTTTACAGCGGGACGGCACTAAACAGTCTTTCGCTGGTCGCGGAAGGAATAACGGACACGAACAACCTCGCCTCGGCCGCTGATTTCACCGCAACGCCTGGAGCGGTGTATCAGATCTCTGTCGATGGATCAGCGGGACAAGCTGGGTCGGTTCAATTGGAAATCCTATTTAAAGCGCCTTTGCTGGGCACTCCGGGATTTAGTTCCAGCGGGCAGTTCGGTTTTTCATTTACGGTGCCACCCAATGCCGGCTACGCAATCGACACGTCTGCGAACTTAATCGACTGGTCCCTCGTGACCACCGGCACTTCGCCAGGGAGCGGAACGGTGACCTACGTCGAACCTGCGGCGCAGCCCGGGTTACTCCGTTTTTATCGCGTCCGATTGCTGTAATGATCGAGCGATCCGCCTCGCTGCTGATTCTTCGCGATCGCGCCTTTCAACGGTGGACCGTGGCATTCTGGGCCATCCAAAAAACGTCCTGCCAGGAATCACCGGCACTCACGTTTAACGCCAGATTGTCGTTGTAATGCACCGGAGGCTTGATCTTGGACCCCACCCACTTATGAATCTCGGAATGGCCGTCGCAAAAAGAAAAACCGCAGGCACCATTATGGTAGCTGGCGGGAAAATCAATGATTTGAGCTGAGTTTGGTTTGTCCGCACCATCGGATCTAGTGGCAAACGCGGCGTCGTTAATGCTGTCCGGGTGCTCATCCACCAGAAGAAACGTTTTGACCGGCAGGACGATTGTGGATGCTTTGTCGTAAGTACGCCAATTCCCGGAGGGCAGCCAATCACCGTTGCCAAAGACCTGGCTCATGGAATTGCTCCGCACGCGTGGGAGCTTTTTTTGCCCCACCTGCACGGTCGCCAGATCCGCCGGGCACTTAAAAATAGACGCACTCTTGCCGCAATAGACCCACATCGGGCTTTTGGTAACATCGTGGTTGATATCCCAGTTGACGGGATCGCTTGTGAAAGTTAGTCCTCCGCTGATCCAATTCGGTCGTCCCGTCATGTTGTCCTGGCAGCCCAGCAGCTTGTCCGAGCTGTCGTCACTGTACAGCCGCCAGGCCAGCGTGAGCTGCTTGGTGTTGTTCAGGCACATGATGCCTTGGGCTTTGGTTTTGGTCTTGGCCAAAGTCGGCAACAGCATCGCGGCCAAAATCGCGATGATCGCGATAACCACCAGCAGCTCGATCAGCGTAAAGCCGCTGAGCGCGTTCGAATAATGGTCCCGGCCATCGGATCGGGTTCGAGATGGAGCAGGCGTGGAGTTCATATTGACGAGGTTGAGTTTCATGGCTGGCAGCGGGACTCAGCAGCTCCGGAAGTGTTCCACCCGCTAAGACAGATGGAATCGCCGGAGCGTTTCGGAGTCGGGCTTATGCTTCTGTTTAGTTCTACTCCTGGCGAAAGTCAAGTACCAAAATCGCGGCTCGCTCGGGGTCGGGGATTCATTTGGACCCTTTTGGGCTTATTTCCGGCGACGCGGGATACAAAGAAGGATACAATGGCACTTGCTAAAGGTGTTGGAGAATTCGGCTGAGGCGAGGCTCGGAATCGAACGGGGAATGTTCACTGTTCCGACCGCAACTCACTCATGGTCAAGCGTTAGAATAGTCTGCATTTACGGTGGATTTCAAGCAGTTTCTGTAATTCTTTAACGCTCGAGATTGCTCGGTTAATGCTCTCTTAATGCGCTGCGGGTGAAGGTTCAGGTGAAGGTCTGTCGTTTGGTAAGCTGCGGCCGGATTTCCTGATTTGTGGGGTTGTGGGCGACGAGGAAAAGCGATTAGCCGAGTGGAATGGCGGAGGAGGACTTGCGTTCGTTCGGCTACGGCGCGGCGAGCCGGGGAACGCCAAATCGCCAAATCGCCAATACACGAGAGGGTCAGGCGGGATTTGAGGGTGGTGAGCTGGGCGATCATAGTTTTGGGTTTTTAATTCTTAATTTTTAGTTGGGGGCCGGCCGCGCTTCCGGCGGTGCGTGGATTGAGGCTCCTTGTGCGGGAAGGTGGTGCCATATTCGGGGCGATGCTTTGGCGGCGAAAAAATTTGGTTGTAGCGGGATGTTGCGGTGCCGTGCTGGCGCTGGTTGTTTGGGCGTGGCCGGGCCAATGGAAGGAGCCGGCGTATCAGGGAAAGACGTTTAGCGTATGGGCCGAAGAAATGTACCTTTCCGCGTTGGGGGTTGACCCGCGGCGGTTTCAGGCAGCGCAAGCAGCGATGCGGAACCTCGGGACCAATTCGTTTCCTATTATGCTGTGGTGGATCCGTTACGAGCCGTCTTATTGGAGGCTGAGGCGACCGTACCGGCGCTGGCAGCAGGACTGAAATCGACGAATACGGAAGTGCGGTGGGCGTGCGCTTTCGGCTTGTCCAGGTTCGGAACGGATGCTGCGCCGGCTATGCCGGCATTGATTCAAAGCCTGAATGATCCGGACGTAAAGGTTCGGCAGATGGTCACGAACGCACTCGACAATTGCGTGCCGGAAAGCTGCCCCACGCGGCGTGGCGATCCGAATCGACGCTCTTATTTCCTCGGCAACTCAAGTCTCCAGTCCACACTCATTTCCTCGCGGATGAACTTGGCGAACGGCTTAATGTTCTGGTCCGCCGAGGCGACCTCCAAGGCATCAAGATACTGTTTCCGGCGGGCCATACGCACGATGGTCCAAGGATAGCCTCCGGAGGCCATCATCAAGTTCATCAGGAATCGAGCCATGCGGCCGTTGCCGTCCAGGTACGGGTGGATGAAGCCAAAAAGCCAGTGCCCCATCACCGCGCGGATAATGGCTTCGGGTTCGCTCTCCAGCGTGTCGAGGAGGGCGGACATGGCGTCGTTCAC
>JANXQE010000084.1 GCA_025356925.1 Limisphaerales bacterium
AACAGGATCGCCGGCGTGCACGATACAACCTTGGTGAGTGATGCCAGGTCAAAGATCGTGTCCTCCGTCATCGGCTCGATTTCGGGAACCACGGCGCGATTGCCGTACGCTTTGTGATAGGCGTTGCCGCGGTGTTCCAGCCACAACACGCCGCCCGGGCAATTCTGCTCCTGGATTGCCTGCAGAATTACCTGGTCCATCTCCTTGAGTTTTTCGGCGCGAAACCCGTCGGCCGCTGCGCAGCGCAAACCCGCGAAAATGAGCGCGACCAAACACCAGGAAGCGCTCACGCGCAGACAGTTCATACCCGGCCATTAGAACGCGCTCGGGACCACGGCGCAATTGGTTTCCCCAGGTGACTATCCTTTTTCACGATGGCAACGGGGAGGACAGTGCGCCCGGGATGTCAGGGCAGTGGCTACCCGTCTCGGGGGCGAGCCGATCCAGTCTCGAAAGAATTCTCCAAATGCGCCGGGTTCTAGGATATCTCTCTTTTCATGAGAACCGACCTAAAGGGTAAGTGGATATTGATCACCGGCGCTTCGAGCGGATTTGGAGCCGCTGCGGCCCGGGCCTTTGGAGCCGAGGGCTCTCGCCTGCTGCTTGGAGCCCGGCGCCAGGAGCGACTGGAACAGGTGGCCGTCGAAGCGTTAAAGGCTGGCGCGGCGGAGGCCCACGTCCACCGGCTCGATGTCTCTCAAACCACGAGCGTCGAGGCATTCATGGCCTGGGCCACGACCAGGATCGGCCCGGCATCATCCGCTGGCGCGGGCTTAGACGTTCTCCTCAACAATGCCGGCGGGGCCCAGGGGCTGGATACTGTGGCCCAGGGCAAGGACGCGGATTGGGAAGCGATGATCCAATCCAACGTGCTGGGAGTTCTGCGCATGACCCGCGCCGCGCTGCCGCTCATCCGGAAGGATTGCGGCAGCTCAATTATCAATATCGGCTCAGTGGCCGGCCATGTCGCCTACGAAGGCGGCGCCGCGTACTGCGCCGCCAAGGCCGGCGAGCTCCAAATCACTCGCGCGCTGCGCCTCGAATTGAATGGTACCGGGATTCGGGTCAGCACCATCGACCCCGGCCTGGCGGAAACGGAATTCTCCCTGGTTCGCTTCAAAGGCGATGCGACCCGGGCCAAACAGGTTTACGCGGGCACTCATCCGTTAACCGCTGAGGACATTGCCGAGATCCTGGTCTGGGTCGCCAGCCGGCCCTCCCATGTCAATATCGATGAGCTGCTGGTTAAACCTGTCGATCAGGCTGCGGTGCATAAGGTCTATCGCCGCAGCTAAAGCGTGATTCGGTTTTCCAACCGCTTTAAGTTCGTCTCCGATTTCGGGCTTCGAACTTAAACCTGACAGCGCCGGGGCTACTTTGACGCGGGGAACTGGGAAATGGCGCGCATGTATTGCGCGCGCTCGAAGGCGCTGGGCTCGGCGCAATTCTTTTGGCTCATGCTGCCTTTGAGTTGGGTCACCGAAGCATATTCGTGCTCTTCCATCCAGGCAACCAGGTCGCGCTCAATGACGCTAATTTGACGCGGGCCATGGCGGATGAGAGTCGAACAGAGCATGGTCACATCGGCCCCGGCCATGAGCATCTTCAGGACATCAGAAGCGCGATGGATGCCGCTGGTGGCGGCGAGACTGGCGCGCAGCTTGCCAAAAAGCAAAGCGACCCACCTCAGAGGCACGCGCATCGCCATGGGAGTGCTCAACAGGATGTTTGGCTTAATCTCCAGGCTTTCCAGGTCGATATCCGGTTGGTAGAACCGGTTAAACAGCACCAGGCCGTTGGCCCCGGCCAAATCCAATCGCTTCGCCATATTAGCGAAGTTGGTAAAAAACGGACTGAGTTTCACCGCCACTGGAATGTGCACCACCGAGCGGACGGCTCGGAGGATGTCGAGGTAGGTATGCTCCACCTGAGCGGAGGTGAGGTCCATATCCGTCGGGATGTAGTAAATGTTGAGCTCAAGGGCATCGGCTCCCGCGTGCTGGATGGCTTTGGCGTAGGCCGTCCAACCACCGACTGAGGAACCGTTGAGGCTGGCAATAATCGGGATGTTCACGGCCTTCTTGGCTCGCGCGATATGCTTCAGATATTCCTCCGGCCCGAGCCGAAACTCCTTGGGTTCCGGAAAATAGGTCAGAGCTTCGGGCGTGCTAAAGGTACCGTGCTCGAGATTCTGGGCCAACTCGTCGCGGTCCTGGCGCAATTGCTCTTCAAAGAGGGAATACAGAACCACCGCAGAGGCGCCAGCGTCTTCCAGTTGTTTGATCGAATCGAGCTCTTCCGATAGTGGCGAAGCAGCAACGACCAGAGGGGTGCGAAGCTTCAGACCGAGATAGGTAGTGGATAAGTCCATGGGTTTCCTTGGAAAGGTAGAGAGTTAAAAGGGGCGGATGTTGCGTGCGGCGTGGTACGATTGGGTTCCTCGAAATTCAGGGCTGTTGGTCCACAGTAGTCAGGGGCTTGGCAGGTGCCCCGGGTGCAACCGCGGGCTTGGGGTCGCGCCCCGCCATGAACTGGTAACTTTTCCAGCGCCGGTCGGCATCAACCTGGGCCTGGGCAAAGAACCGCTTGGCGTCCTCGGGCTTGCTCTTGGTTAACATTTTGAACCGATTCTCGGACAGCAAGTAATCCTGCACTTTCGTTTTGGCAGCGGCAGAATCGAGCTGGAGCGGGTTCTCGCCACGTTCAGTTCGGCGCGGGTCAAACCGATAGAGCAACCATTGGCCTGACTCGACGGCCAATTTTTGTTGCCGGGCTCCGACTCCGGAATCCAGGGCGATGCCGTGCGCAATGCAATGGCTGTAGGCAATGATCAAAGACGGCCCGGGATAGGATTCGGCTTCCAGGAGCACTTTGAGCGTGTGCTCGTCCTTGTATCCCATGGCCACGCTGGCGACGTAGATATGGCCATACGTCATCGCGATCAAGCCGAGGTCCTTCTTCCCGATCGGCTTGCCGCCAGCGGCGAACTTGGCAACGGCACCCCGCGGCGTAGACTTCGAGCATTGCCCTCCGGTGTTCGAATACACTTCGGTATCCAGGACCAGCACATTCACGTCGCGACCGCTAGCCAGCACATGGTCCAGACCCCCGTATCCGATATCGTAGGCCCAGCCGTCTCCGCCGACGATCCAGACGCTCTTGCGAACCAATTGGTCAGCCAGGCTCAGCAGGAGCTTACCCTGCGTGGAATTAATGGTTTGGAGTTTATCTCTTAGGGCGACGACGCGTTCGCGCTGGTCGAAAATGCCGGCCTCGGAGGTTTGGTCGGCTTTCAAAATCGCCTCGGCCAGGTCCTGGCCGATGGTTGGCGCAAGTTTCTCGAGTAATTCGCCCGCAAATTCCCTCTGCTTATCGATGGAAACCCTGAAGCCAAGACCGAACTCGGCATTGTCTTCGAAGAGGGAATTACACCACGCCGGTCCCCTGCCCTGTGCGTTCACGGCATAAGGAGTGGTCGGGAGGTTACCGCCGTAGATCGAAGAACAACCGGTCGCATTGGCGATAATCATCCGATCGCCAAATAATTGGGTGACCATTTTGAGATAAGGCGTTTCGCCGCAGCCGGAACAAGCACCCGAGAACTCGAAGAGCGGTCGCATGACTTGTTGTTGGCGCAATGTGGTCAACTTGATTTTGCGCCGATCCAGTTCTGGCAGCCGCAAGAAAAAGTCCCAGTTGTCGCGCTCCTGCAGCCGCAGCGGCGGTTGCGGGCGCAAATTGATCGCTTTGAGCCTGGTTTCGGTCTTGTTCCGAGCCGGGCAGACCTCGACGCACAAGGCGCAGCCGGTGCAATCCTCAGCCGCGACCTGCAGCGACCACTTCATCCCCTTCCACTCGGGCGCGCGCGCGTCGGTGGATTTGAAAGTCCCGGGCGCGCCGACGAGATCGTGGGCGTCATACACCTTGGCGCGAATGGTGGCGTGCGGGCAAATCGCGACGCACTTCATGCACTGGATGCAAATCGTCTCATCCCAAACCGGAATCTCCATCGCCAGATTGCGCTTTTCGTATTGCGCTGTGGCGGTGGGGAATGAGCCATCGTTCGGGAAGGCGCTGACGGGGAGGTCGTCACCGAGACCGGCGGCCAGCGGGCCCAGAACCTTCTGCACGTAAGCCGGGGCGTTGGTAGTGATTGCGGGCAGGAAGTCGCCGGTTCCATTGACGTGGCTGGCCAGGGGCACCTGGTGAAGGTGGGCCAGAGTATTATCGACCGCCTTGAGATTCATCTGGACGACTTCCTCGCCTTTCTTGCCGTAAGTCTTGCGGATGGACTCTTTGATGGCCTCGATGGCCTCCTCCTTGGGCAGCACGCCGGAGAGGGCAAAGAAGCAGACCTGCATGATGGT
>JANXQE010000098.1 GCA_025356925.1 Limisphaerales bacterium
CAGCACCCCTCCGGCGCTCCGGCGTCGAAGCCCCTCAGCTCCGCCTCCAATTAATGGTGGCCTGGAGCTCTCGGCGGAAATTTGGCTAGCCCCCTGGCCCGCTGGCCTTCGGTTCCTTCCCCCACTGTCTGAATTGCAGATCCTCAACTCCAGGCTTGCAAAGGGTTTTGGTTCCTGCTAAATTTCCCAGCTCCCGTCGAAAAAGTCGACGGGCGGCAAGTTGGATTTAGAGAGATATGGCAACAGCAAACGATCTTCGCCGCGGCATGGCGATCAGTTACAACGGCGATATCTGCGTGGTTCAGGATAGCCAGCACCGAACGCCTGGTAATCTGCGCGCCTTCGTGCAAGCGTCACTCCGGAGCATCCGTTCCGGGCGATCCTCAGACGTGCGGTTCAGTTCCACGGAGAAAATCGACGTGGTGCCGATGATGACGCGCAAAATGGAATTTAGTTACAAGGACGGCCAGGACTACGTTTTTTCTGATCCGGAAACCTACGAGACGGTCAACCTCTCGCCTGAGATCGTCGGCGACGGCAAAAATTACCTCGTTGAAAATGCCGGCGTGACGGTCACTTTTGTCGAGGATAAGGCGGTTTCGATTGAACTGCCTTCGAGCGTGGTCTTGACCGTTTCGGATGCTCCCGAGGGCGTTCGCGGTGATTCGGCAAACAACGTGCAGAAGACTGTGCTCATGGAGACCGGCATCAATGTTCAAGCGCCGCTGTTCATCAAGACCGGGGAGAAGCTTAAGATCGACACCCGGACCGGCAAGTACATGGAGCGGGCGTGAGGCGCGCGTTCCGCGCTGAAGGGCCAAAGGCCAAGGGCTGAAGGTTCTCCCCTTCGAGATTGAAGCGGCCTGAACGCCGCGCTCCCCCGTGGTCGTGCGTCAGTCTTCCCGCTGCAACGCGGGGCCAAATTTAAATTTTTTAGCGAGCGCCAGGGAGGTGTTCAGGGACCTGACGCCGTGAGTGCACGTCGAGTCTGCGAGCGAAGCCGCAGCGATGCATACTCCAGTCAACAAACACTTCTGGAGGTCCCATCCCTCGTGCAGACCTAGCAGAACTCCGGAACAAAATGCGTCGCCGGCCCCGGCGGTGCCACTGATGTATTTCGGGGGCAGCTTCAGAGAGGATTGCCAGAAATCCGCGCCAGTTCGGGTGCGAGCGAAGGCACCCTCGGGGAAGTGGATCACCACAAGTTCACGCACGCCTTGCTGGAGCAAGGCGCCGGCGGCATGGCGGAGGGCGACCGTGTCCAGGCGGCCTTCCGGTGCGCGAACGTTGAACCCCGTGGTTTTGCCGGCTTCGATTTCGTTGAGGATGCAGTAGTCGACATGTTGCAGCGCCGGAGTGACGATCCTGGCAAAGCGGTCGCTGTCTTCGCTCACGACATCCACACTGGTTTTGACACCAGCCGCCTGGGCAGCGGCCAGCAGGCGGGCGGCTTTGGTACCAAATTTCGCGTCGAGTTCATCCAAAGCATCAAGCAGGAGCAGGTAGCCCAGGTGGAACATCCGCGCCCGGGTTCGTGTGAAATCCAGGTCCGACCCTTGCCACAGTGTATTGGCGCCGCGAGCATGGAAAAACGTCCGACGGCCATGGCCTTGCTCGGTCATGACATCGGTGTAAGAGGTGGGCGCTTTCCGGGTGGTGCCCAGGTAGCGGACATCGATGTGATGTTGGCGACAATCCTCCAGGATTTGTTCTCCCAGGGAATCCTGGCCCACGAGCCCAGCGGCCAGCAAAGGAAAGGGCGCGCCGGATCTGGCGAGGTCGATCAAAACATTATAGGGCGCGCCGCCGGTGCCTTGGGATTGGCTGCGGATGTTGCTGAGTTGTTCGAGCTGGGGATAGACGTCGATCATTTTGACCTGGTCAATGATCCAATTGCCCCCAGCCAATAGACCGCGGCGGGTGTTTGGGCTTGGGTTTTTCATGGGGAATGGGCGCAGAATATGAGAAGAGTGAACGAAAAAGACCCCGCCTGAGGCAAGCGAATTCTTGGCCGCGGCCACTCGCGGGGCGCGGCGGATTGGCCCGGGAGAAGAATTGCTTTTCAAGGGTGATTGCGTTAGCTAAAGATTATCCATGGCTGAACCGTCGCAGAAGGGAGAACAGAGCTTCCGGGGCATACCGGTATCAGCCGGGGTGTGCCGCGGTCGGATTCTGGTGATAGGCCGCAGCCGGTCGAGCATCGGCAAACGGGAACTCACAGAATCGGAACTGCAGGACGAGATCAGCCGCTTGGAGCGGAGTTTAGTCCAGACCCGCCACCAGCTCCTGGAAGTGCAGCGGCGGGTAAGCGAAGGGATGGGGGCGGCGGAAGGCAGCATCTTCGACGCGCACTTGCTGGTATTGGAGGATCGCACGTTGCTGGATGAGGTGATCCGCGTGATCCAGACACAAAAGGTGAACGCGGAGTATGCTTTTCATTCGGTCGCGGAGCGTTATGCCACCACCCTGGCGGCCATTGAGGATGATTACCTGCGCGAGCGGGCGACCGATATGCGGGATGTCACCACCCGCGTGCTCAATAACTTGCTGGGGCTGGAAGACGAGGTGGACCTGCGGCACCTCAAGGAGCCCTGCATTGTGATTAGCCACGATCTGACGCCCTCAAGCACCGCGCAATTGGACAAGCGCAATGTGCTGGGGTTTGGAACCGATGTGGGCAGCAAGACTTCCCATACCGCGATTATGGCGCGTTCGTTGCGGATCCCGGCCATCGTCGGATTAAAGGACGCCAGTTCCCGGCTGGAAACCGGCCAGTACGCGCTCCTGGACGGTTTCAATGGAATCATTCTCGTCAATCCGACGGATCAGACCCTGTTTGAGTACGGGCAGCTCCTCAAAAAGCAGGTCACTCTCGAAGAGAAACTGCGGGACATCCAATTCAAACCCGCGGTGACCCTGGACGGACACCGAGTGTTCCTTTCGGCCAACATCGAGAGCCCCAACGATGCGCCGGCCGTCCAAGACGCGGGCGCCGAAGGTGTTGGCCTGTTTCGAACCGAATACTTATATATCAACCGTGAACTGCCCCCGAGCGAGGAACAGCAGTACCAGGCGTACAGCGAAGCCGCGCGCGCGCTCAAGCCTCTGCCGGTAGTCATTCGCACCCTCGATTTGGGCGGCGACAAGTTTTTGACGCATCTGCCGTTGCCCCGAGAAATGAATCCATTCCTGGGCTGGCGGGCCATTCGCTTTTGCCTGCAGGAGCAGGACATTTTCCGCGACCAACTGCGCGCGATCCTTCGAGCCAGTGCCGAGGGCAATGTGAAGATGATGTATCCGATGATCTCCGGGCTGGACGAGCTCAATCAAGCCAACGCCCTGGTCGAACAGTGCAAAGGAGAGTTGCGCGCGGAGAAAATTCCGTTCGACGAGCAGATGGAGATCGGGGCAATGATCGAGACACCCTCGGCCGTTATCGTCGCTGAATCCCTGGCGAAGCGCCTGAGGTTTTTCAGCATCGGGACCAACGACCTGATTCAGTACTCCCTGGCGGTTGACCGGATGAACGAGAAAATTGCGCATCTTTACGAACCGACACACCCGGCCATCGTACGCTTGATCAAGGCGACCGTGGACGCGGGTCACCTTCACAAAATCTGGGTGAGCGTCTGCGGTGAAATGGCCAGCGACCCGATCTTCGCCCCGCTTTTATTGGGCCTGGGGGTGGACGAACTAAGCGCGGCCCCTCCGTTGGTGGCGCCGGTCAAGTTCCTGATTCGGCGGCTCAAACTCACCGAGGCCAAGGCGTTGGCGGAGTTTGCCTTAAACTGCGAATCGGCCGGCGAGATCCTCGCTCGCTGCCAGGAGCTCGCCCGCCAGGTTGCGCCCAGTTTATTCGAAACTAAATAGGAACCAGAACTCCTGTTTAAACAGAAGTCATCGAACCTTCCAGCCGATCCGCTCGACTGCCCTGGGGTGAGGCGTCCTGCGCCTGACACAGTTTTCTCAGGATTGTTCGGGCTTGTTTTGAATATCTGATTTCGGCTTTCGA
>JANXQE010000108.1 GCA_025356925.1 Limisphaerales bacterium
TCGAAAGCCAGGTCCCCTGCCTTTCACTGTATTGGGAGTCAAGGTTATCGATGTACACATCGTCCGGGAGATACCGAATGATGCGAGTCGCCAGATTACCCGCTATGTCTGTTACCGCAACCGCCACCTTCGCCAACATATTGCTTCGGACGGGCAAATCGATCGTCCACGAATTTATGCCTGAGGCGACACAGGCTGAGCTCAGGTTACTGTAATGATGCGAAGCATCGCGCAAACAAACGAAAGGTTGCTCCTGGAAGATTGGCACGCTGCTGGTGATGGTGAGGGTGACGCTCTGACCCTGGACGCTCTCGATGACCCCCAACAGCGGAGGAGCCTGGTTCGTCAGCCCGCGCCACCGTTGCATCGCCTCCACCGCGGTGCAGTAGCGGAATGGAACGGTCGGATTGTTGGAGACGGCCCGGCTCAGCAAGGAGCCCAGTCTGGCGATGTTGGCCATAAAGTTCTCCGGCAAGTGATCCCAAAAACAAGCCACCCGGTCCGTTCCGTTTGCGGCTTCAGAAAACATTTGGTCCACATTGGTTTGCGTCAAGTTCTGGATCTTGACCGACCGGACGTTCCATCCTTTGCCGTCGCCCGGCACCTGGTAATCATTCGTCGCGGGATGAAACGGAACAAACGAGGAGGGCGCCCGGGACCAATCCTCCACGCCCGCGATCGGCCCGGCGTTCGTGTACCAAGGCACAAAGGCGGCGTAGTTGTCGTGAAAACAGTAAGGGATTAGCTGGTTGAGGTACTGTTGCCAATCCTGGTCCATGAAATGCCAGCCGCTTCGAAACGAAACTGGGAAAATCCCTTCCTCCAGCAGGTATTGCGCGAGCGTCAGGTCAAAGTCGGAGCGAAGTTCTTTGAACGTACGCGTTTGATTCCAATAGAAATTGCCCGTCCCGTTATAATCGCTCCACTTATAGGTGTGGTAATGGAGTGACAGCTCGTCCCCGAACTGGCGGATGGCCTCCCCGTGATACTGTTTCATCAAGTGCAGCGTCATCGTGTTGGCGATCGGCACGTTCAGGTTATCGGCGTCCAGGTAAATATTGCCACCCAGCATCCACCAGGTGAATTTTATCGCCTGCCCGTAGGAATCCTTGAATTGGTTGCGCCAGACCGGATCCATCACTCCGTAAGATGGAGCGTTGGTGTCGGTGAACGAATCCGGGCGGTAATGTGGGTGCCGAGTGTAAACATCAACGGTGGTTACCGCATTCCAAATCGCCGTGTCCGAGCCGACGACCAGGTATACGGTTCCGGTTCCGGCACTGCCGGCAGTGCTCTCAATGAGACGGCCAAATGAAATGAACAAGGCTGCTCCGACGCAGATGACACACTTAATTGGATGCGCTTTGGCGAGGTGCACGAGCCCAGAGATTGTCAGTCTAAACGTGTCTCATCGACGCCCGCCTGGCAACTGAATTTCCCCCTTCGACCGGTCCGGCGCCAACCCCGTCGGGAGCTTCGGCTCGCCCGGTCCTCTTCGTTTGCTTCACAAAGCATGGGTTTGGCAGTACAGTGCGCCCCAAGAGACCAATGAAGAAGTACTGGCACGTGATCAACGTGGGGATACAGAACAACCTCACGTACCGGTTCAATTTTCTCGCGCGAACGGTCTTCGGCCTGGTCCCGTTGATTGCCACTCTCTACGTATGGCAGGCAATTTACACCGGGAACGGCAAAGGCTCCGAGGTCGGCAGTTACACGTTCGCCGAGATGATTTCCTATTACCTCCTGGTAACGATCGTGGATGCCCTGACGGCGGTGAATGAGGATGATTGGCAGATCGCGGCCGATATCAAGGACGGTAACATCAGCCAGTTCCTGCTCAAACCCATCGATTACCTGGCGTACCGCCTCTGCCTGTTTTTTTCAGGCCGGATCACCTATCTCGCCGTCGCCGTAATCCCTCTCGCGGTCTTTGTTTTGTGCCTCCGGAATTATTTCATGCCCCCGGCCGATTGGCTGACCTTCGGCCTGTTCCTGATTTCTGTCCTGTTAACGGCCTTGTTGCAATTCTTCACCAGTTACGCGATGGCGATGCTCGCTTTTTGGGTCCTCGAGGTTTCGACATTCATCTTCATTCTCTTCGCCTTTGAGTATATCGCCAGCGGGCATTTATTCCCGCTGGACATCCTACCGCACGGGATCTCGCAGGCGCTGTTCTTCACTCCGTTTCCGTACCAGCTCTTCTTTCCGGTAGGGATCTACATGGGAAAGATCTCTGGGCCCGAATTGGCTCGCGGGCTTTTGGTCCAGGCTGGGTGGGTGGCCGCTGCCTACGGATTGGCCCGGTTCCTGTGGCATCGCGGGATCCGGAAGTACTCCGCGGTTGGGGGATGACATGGAAAACAGAAAAACCAGCCAACCGGCCAGGGAGATTTCGAGCCTGGGACGTTATTTCCGGATCTACGCCGCCCTGTGGAGAAACTCCGTCACTCGCGAACTGAGTTTCAAGGCCAACTTCCTGATGTGGATTGTCGTCGAGACGTTGTGGTTTGGCCTGCAGCTCAGTTTTATCGGCGTCCTGTATCTCCATACCGACCACATCGGCACCTGGAGCAAGTGGCAGGTGGTGATGCTGATCGGCGCCAGCCACCTGATCCAGCAGATCTTTCAGGCCTTTTTCTTAATCAACTGCACGAATCTCTCCGAGTTGGTGCGGACCGGAAAGTTGGATTTTCTCCTGTTGCTGCCGGTGAACACGCGTTTTGTCGTCTCGCTGCGACAGGTGGATCTCGGCGCATTCGTAAACGCGCTGTCGGCCGTCGGCGTGATGATCTACGCCGCGCACCGGTTGCATCTGACGCCCACGCTGGTTCAAGTATTCGGCTTTCTCCTCCTGTGCCTGGCGGGCGTCCTGATCCATTACTCGCTGATGTTCCTGCTCGCCAGCGTCAGCTTTTGGACCGTGCGCGCCCAGGGCATCGTGTGGGGTTACTACAATCTCTTTCAAATTGCCCGGATGCCGGATGAGGCCTTTCGCGGACTGTTCAAGGCATTCTTTACTTTCGCCATCCCGATGCTGCTGGTTTCCAATGTGCCGGTGCGCCTGCTGGTGAACAAATTCTCCGCGAGTTCCCTCGTCACTTTGCTGGCCATGAGCGTAGTGTGTTTTGCCCTCTCTGAATTGGGTTGGCGCGCCTCGGTGCGGCGGTACACCAGCGCCAGTTCGTAGCCGGACTCGCTAGGGTTTGAGTCGTGCTGGGTTGCCCGCCCACGCCGTTCCAGCCGGAAGAACCTCACCTTTCATTAAAAGCGAGAGCATGCCGAGCCGGGAGGCTGGCTCCATCCGGGCATCGTAAAGAACCAGGGAGCCGACGCCGACGCTGCACCGGGGCCCGATATCCAGGTGTGACATTTTCATGACGCGATCCTCGAACAGATGGGTCTGCACGGTGCAGTCGGCGTTCAGCGCGGCTTCATCACCGATCCGGGCGAGGTCGAACTCGGTGAAATCCGTCGTTTCGAGGTACACGCGCCGGCCAATTCGGGCCCCGAGCAGCCGGAAATACCAGCAAAGAAATGGTGTGCCGGTCAAAGCGCCAACCAGGAACGGCCCCGCCAGGTGCTCATGCAAGGCGTTGATCAATTCGTTGCGCCAGACAAAGGTGCTCCAGAGCGGGTGCTCACCAGGACGATATCTCCCCACCAGGAGCCACTTGACCAGAATCGTAAAGGCGGCCGCGACCAGGCCGCAGCACAAATAGAGCACCGGGAAAAAAAGCAGGGCCTGGGTCAGACTGAAATTATCGTGCAAGAGCAAGAGGGCCGAAAAGAGGAGGCTCGTCAAGATGATGAAGCCGGTCGAGGGTGTGATAACCCGCACAAACTCGATGGCCGCCCGAAGCACACGCAAGCGAGCCGGAGGATTGAAAGTCCTCGCCTCGCCAAAATCTGTGCTCCTGGGACGTTGCGAGAGCAAGATCGCAGGCGAACCGAGCCAGACGCTATCCGGGCGCAAGGCGTCGCCCGGTCGTCGAGGCGGCGCGGAGAGACAGCCGATCAGAACCTCATCGCCAATCGTCGTTCCCGGCGGCAGCACGGAACTGTTGCCAATAAAGGCACGTCTGCCGATCTGGTTGGGACCAACGTTAACAACGCCGCCTCGGACTCTTGGCGCGCCCAGGGACACGTTGTCGGCGATGAAGCTTTCCGCGCCGATCGAGAGCAAGTCCGGCGAAATGAACGACGCGGTCGAGATTTCGGCGCCGTCGCCGAGTTTCGCCCCCAGCATCCTGTACCAGGGACTCAGGTAAACGGAGGCGTAGAGCGGTCCGACCACCTCCAAACTCAATTCCATCGTCTTATCAACAAACCATTTCCGGACGTGATACCAACTATCCAGACGATGCGGACCCGGCCGAATCCTGCCCAGCAAAGTCCATTTCAACACGACGATCTCGAGGCACAGAAGAGAAACGAACGAGACGGCAACCAACGGCGAGAGCAACAGATACCAATAGTAGGGATCGAGATAGTTCAAGCGGTTCATCACCGCGATCCCCGGGAACAAGGCTGCCACCACGAGAACGGGAAAAACCAAAACACCTAGTCCGTGCAGAATCCCAAAATAAAGACGCCGAAGTGTGCTGTTGGCGACCACGCGAGATTGGCTATTGCCTTGGAGGGACGGCGTCTCGCCGGGGAGTGCGGGCATCTCCAAGACTTCGCACCTGCGTTGGGTTTGAGGGGCCGACCCGGTACCCTTCTCCAGGCCATGCCCGTGGTCAGACAATGCGGAGACAACTTCTCGCTCCGACGGAGATCCGCGCCAGGTTTCCTCTCGACCGATCGATTGTCCCGGAGACAGGAGAGAGAGATCCTCCAACACCGACCCATCCCCCATCGAAGCGTTTTCGCCGATAGCCGAACGGGTGCCAACAAAACATCGGTTTCCAATGGTGACGCTTCCGATTCGGAGCCAGCCGTCGCTGACAGAATACCCCAGCAAGCTGGCATCGGCATTAATGCTCGAGTCTTCGCCGATGCTGAGCAGATCGTAGATGGCGAAGTTATCGGATTGCAGAAAAACGTTCCGCCCCACTCTCGCCCCCATCAAGCGGAGATAGAGGCAAAGTAGTGGTGTTCCCGAGAGATAACCGACCGGCACGGTGGCCTCCACTGCAGTCACCAGCCAAAACCGAAAGTAGTACCAACCCCACAACGGATAAGTCCCGGGTTTGTACCGGCCAATGATCAACCACTTGAGTCCGATCGCGACCGACAACATCAGCGGATAAAGCAGGACCAAGCTGGCAAAGGCGGCCAGAATCGAGGGGAGAAAGTCGTACTCCTCTTCGATCAGCACTGTGTAGGTCAGGTAGGGAGCCAGCCACTGGAGCGCGAAAAAACTCAGGACAAACACCAAACTGAAGAGCTGGGCTGCGCCACAGGAAAAATGGCGCCAAAAGGGAATCGATTGAAACCTATTCGCCCCGGCTGCTGGCGACCTCGAAAATCTGTGTGCCTCGGTGGGAGGCGGACTCGCAGCACCCTTGCCGTTATCCAGCACAGGCTCGTCGCCGCCCTGCCCCGTCAACCCGGTCGAGCCTCGCTTCGGCTGCAAAAGGCGCCGGTTTTCCAACTCCCGGGCCAGGCTTTCAACCGTTGAAAACCGATACACGTCCGCCATCGAAAGCCCTTCGCACGCCGGCGATCCGCGCAGCTCCGAAACCATTTGCGCCGCCAGCAACGAATGTCCGCCAAGGTCCAGAAAAAAATCATCCGTGATCGAGACTGCCGGCAGGGCACAAACCCGGGTCCAAACCTCGACGAGGTGCCGTTCAAGTAGCGTGGTGGCTTGAGTCACCTCGCGAACGACCTCGGCGGCATTCGGAGCCCGGGCTGAGAGCGCCTGGCGATCCACCTTGCCGCTGGCCAGCGTCGGTAGCAGGGGCAAAACGCGGATGCTGGCGGGAACCATGTACGCCGGCAGGCGCGCTTTTAGGACCCCCCGGAGCGCTTGCGTATCGAGCAAGGCTGATGAGCGCGGCACCACGTAGGACATCAAACGCCCAGCCCCCGAGCGGTCCTGATGGAGAACCGTTGCTGCGGCCTGGATTTCAGCACACTCCAGCAGCACAGAATCAATTTCGGAAAGTTCCACACGGAATCCGCGGATCTTGACCTGCGTATCCAGTCGGCCGAGGAATTCAAGCTCTTGAGTTTCGGTCCAGCGCGCGAGATCTCCGGTCCGATAAAACCTCTGGACCGGCCCGCTGCC
>JANXQE010000179.1 GCA_025356925.1 Limisphaerales bacterium
GCGCGGCCGTGCTTTCGATCGAAACAAAGTCGATCGCTTCGGCCAGGTCGAAATGATCGAACCGATGCCGCAGCGGGCGCAGGTTGGTCGTCACCGGCCGGCCCGGACTGTGCTCGTGGAGGACCCCGGCCTGCATTTTGACGAATTGCACGATCGTATCGCTGCAAAACCTGCACCAGTCCAGCACGAGCGCGGGGTTGTGCACGGTCGGAGCCGCCATCGGCATCGGCACCTCCTCCCATTTTAGGACGACCTGGCCCCAATGGCGCAAACCCATCAACGAATTCAGCCGCTCGATCGTTTCATACTTGGCCTCCAGCCAGGCCTGCCAATCGTGCCGAGTCGCTTCGTTGAAGGACGCTTCAGTGAAGTTGCCCCCCAGGCCATTGTCGATCTGCCAGGCGATTAAGTGCGGATGCTGGCCAAGGGCTTTGGCCATTTCCTCGACAACGCGCTTGGAGCGATTCCAAAACACGTCGCTGTTGAGACACACCGCGCGGCGCGTGCCCTCGTGCCGCAGGAGACCTTGTTCGTCAATCGGAAGGACCTCAGGATATTTTTGGGTAAGCCAAATCGGCGGCGCGGCGGTGGGCGTAGCCAGGACGACCTTGATGCCGGCGTCGCCCAGCAGGTCCATGATTCTCCCCAGCCAGGCAAAATCGAAGTGATCCTCTTCCGATTCGCACAGGCCCCACGTGAACTCCCCCAGACGCACCACGTTTACGCCTGCCTTTTGCATCAATCCGACATCGCGTTCCCAAGCGGCCTCTGGTTCTTCGCGAGTTCCGCCGTAAGGGAAAACCCATTGTTCGGGATGATAATCGACGCCGAAATACATAAAGGTGTCCTTTCGCGTGCGGCCGTTTTGCGGAGGATAAGGAATCCAGGGAGGCTTGGCAATCCAAAACTTGGGAACAGGTGCCGAGGAAAGCATCGAAAATCTTTGAACGGCTCGCGCGGAGGCGTGTCTATGCACTAAGCCGTTCCATGTGGGGAGGCATCCGGCAGCAGTTTTTTGGCATTGGGACGGTGGAAAAGAGCCGGGAGTGCTCCGATATCGCTCAGAAAAAAATCGTGAAGATTTGGTTGACGTAAACGTGCGGGTTGGATAAAAACATTCAGGATTTATTGTTGGCACTGTCTGTCGGGTGTGCTACAAAGTTAAAACTAATCTATGAAAAAAATCGTTGCCTCAGTCGGTTTGGTTGCCATCGGTGCGTCGGGAATTCAAACAGCTTCTGCTCAGGCTCTCGGGGCTGCGGACGCCTCCAAACCCTGGAGCGTGTCCGCCACGCTGCGCGGATTCTACGACGATAACACCGCTACTATCCCTAATAACTTCACTCTTGCGCCCGGCCAACACCGCGATAGCTTCGGCTTCGAGGTCAGCCCGGCGGCTGCCCTAGCGTGGTCGGTCGACCAGACGACCCTCACGCTCGGGGCGCTGTATTCGTTCACCCATTATGCCAACATCCCGATCGGCAGCACCGGTCATAATGATAACACGTTCACCTTTAACGCGGGCTTGACGCACGCGTTCAACGAACAAATCTCGGCGCGAGTCAGCGATTCATTTGTGATCGGCCAGGAACCTGATCTGTTACGGGCAGGTAACACCTTTTCCACCTTCCAGCGGGTATCAGGCAACAATATCCGGAATTATGGAATGCTGGGGCTCGACGCGCAAATGACACCGGAGTTCGGCGTGAGTTTCGGTTATGATAATGCCTTCTACGACTACAAAGACCGCGGCTACGGCTTTAACGGGACTGGGCCGGGCGCCCCTGTCCAGCCCAGCGTGGCTGGAGCTCTGAACAGTATTCAGAATCGCGCGCATCTCGAGGGCACCTGGCAAGTACTGCCTGAGACCAAAGGGCTGTTAGGGTTTCAATTCACCGGTATTGATTATAACGCCAACGAGCTGATCGGTGGATACTATGATCCGTTTGTGCCAGGGAACATCGCTGCCCCGGTATACAGCAATGGTCGCAACAGCCGTGAGTATACGGGCTACGTCGGAGCGGAACAGAATTTCTCTCCTGAGTTGAAGGGCTCGATCCGTGTGGGCGGAAGCTACACCGAGTACTACAACGATCCGGGTGTAAGTGGGACCTGGACTCCTTACGTGAACGCGTCCCTCAAATACAACTACGCTCCCCAAAGTTCTATTCAAGGTGGAGTCTCCTATGACCGGAATGCGACCGACGTGGTCGGTGCGGGGCTCCCCGGCACCACTACACTGGATGCCGAGTCCGCAGTGGTATTCGTGGCGTTGAGCCACGCGATCACCCCGCAACTATTTGCCAATTTGCTGGGCCAGTTCCAGAACTCGAGTTACCACGGCGGGACGTACAATAATAATGAAGAACAGTATTACCTGTTGGGCTTGAATCTCGAATACCGCTTCAACCAATATTTTGCAACCTCGGTCGGTTATAACTATGACAATCTGAGATCCAGTTCGGCTCTCAACCGCTCCTACGACCGAAACAGAGTTTACATTGGCGTGACCGCCAGCTACTAATCTTAGCTGATGTTTTGGCGGGGGGCTGGGCGTCATGACTTGGCCCCCCCTTTTTTTTGATTTATGGATCCACTGAAAACCCAAGCGCCGCCGGAAACCAAGCTTCACTTCCTCGACTATTGGCGGATCATTCGTATTCGTAAGACGGTCATCCTTGCCGTCTTTCTGTTGGTTGTAATTACCGCGACTTTGGTGACGTTCATCCTGCCGGAGTCCTACTCGAGTTCAGCGCGGATCAAGGTGGAGCGGGATCAGTCGGATATCGCCACCCTGGCGGGTCAGCAGGCGATGGGCTCGTACGATCCCTATTTCATCCAAACCGAGTTCGAGGTCATCCAATCCGAGGTAGTTTTAGGGAACGTGATTGACCAGCTTAAACTGAATGAGATCTGGGGCAAACGTTACAACAACGGGCAGAAATTCACGACGACGGAAACCATGGGGGTGCTCAAGAGGCAGATTGACCTGCGGCCGGTGCGCAACACCAGCCTGATTGAGATCCGGGTTTTCAGCGAGAACGCCGAGGAAGCAGCCAAGATCGCGAATGAAATTTCAAAAACCTACCAGACGTACAGATTGGACCAGCGGAAGAAGTTTGGTCAAGAGGGCATCAAGTCCTTGGAGGACAGGTTTCACGAGTACGAATCAAAAGTCCGTGAAGCCCAAAAGAAAGTCGATGATTTGCGGGTGACGTTGAGAGTTCCTGACGCGGTGGTTTCTGAGAACATGCCGACGATGTTGTTGTCGCAAGAAACCTTGCGGCACATCGAGGGGTTGCGCATTGAGAGCCAGGCGGATTACGTAAAACAGAGAACGCTTTTGGACCGTTTAGAGAGTCTGGATCCGAAGGATCTGACCGGAACGATCCCGACGATCGGGGTGCAGGACACCCAACTCAGCCAGTATCTGGAAGCGCTCGCGACCATCGATCAAAAGCTGATTGCTCTTCAAAACGAACTGGGACCTGAGC
>JANXQE010000198.1 GCA_025356925.1 Limisphaerales bacterium
CCGGTCGGTGGCTAAGTACGCGAGACTTGGGCCTGCCTCCGGGTGATGGAGGGTTTCTTTCTCGCAAGGTTCGCGAGACCTTGGCTCTCGTCCTGGAGCTCCCAAAGCCGACTCGCATCCATCCTACTCGCCGGTAAGCTCTTCCTCGTCTTTGTCCACCTCGAATACGCCCTCAAAGTTTTTACCGCTGCCTTCAAGGATCTTTCGGATCTGAGGTGAAACCCAGCGGCTGGTCCTTTCCCGCTTCGGCCTGATTTTTAATCGATAATGCCGGGTGGAATCCGATTCGATTATGCCTTTTTCGATCATTCGGGACAAAACAGGCGCCGCCCATTCGGGCTCTTGGCGGTACCGGCGCTTGCCCCCAGCCCGGCGTGAGACTTCGTTGAAGGAAACGAACTGGCCCGGGAACCCTTTCAGGTACAGGCTAATATCGCGTTCATCGGCATCCATCCAGTTGATCATTAAAGCAGATTCCGACTAAGTCCAACCAAAACTGAATTGTGTGAATTAGACTCGCGATTGCTCCGTGGCGCCCTGAACGGACCACCAGTGCCAGGCGGCTGGAAGGCTGGGCTGGAAACCCCACAAAATTAAAAGTTGCCTGTGACGGGCTCTTTGCTAATCTGTTGAGCCCTTTTTGCGGGGCTTACTGGAGTCAGCGAGCGAACCGCAGGGAGGGGGAAACGGCTGTAAATATTCCGGGCCGATCGGCCCGGTAGCCACAACAACATCGTAAACAATCCCGTGTTCCGCGGGATGGTTCGTCCCTAAGACGAGCTCTTAACCAAAGGAAAACTGTGATTAGTATTGGCGTGAAGGAATTGTTGGATGCGGGTGTTCACTTTGGACACCAGACCAAGAGATGGAACCCGAAGATGAAGCCCTTCATTTTCGACGCTCGCAATGGGATTCATATCATTGACCTGAGCAAAACGCTCACCCAATTGGAGGCGGCCTCTGAGTATTTGGGCGAGACGGTCAGGAAAGGCGGGAAAGTGCTGTTCGTTGGCACCAAAAAGCAGGCCCAACTGGCGGTCACAGAGACGGCCAAAGAATGCGGCCAGTATTATGTCACGGAACGGTGGCTGGGGGGCACGCTCACTAATTTCGCGACGATCAAGCGGTCGATCGCGCGGCTCAAGCAGATCGAGAAAATGGAAGCCGACGGCACGATCAATAATTACGTCAAACAGGAGCAGTCCGTCATCCGGCGTGAAGCGGCCCGATTGGTGAAATTCTTTGATGGCATCCGGTCGATGGACAAGTTGCCTGGCGCCATGTTCGTCGTGGATATAAAGCGCGAACACAACGCCGTGGCCGAAGCGCGGCGGCTGAAAATCCCGGTCGTGGCCATCGTGGACACCAACTGTGATCCTGACTTGGTCGAATATCCGGTCGCGGGCAACGACGACGCGATCCGGTCGGTGCGGACGATATTGGCGACGATTGGCCAAATTATCACGCAGGCGCATGCTGAGCACGAGGCCAGGTATGCTCGGCGCAAGACCGCAGAAGAGGCCGCCACCGCGCCCGAGGCGCCTGTGGTGATCGGGGCGGAATCACCGTCAGTGCCCGAGGTTCCGGCGGAGGCTGTTGTTCCTGTCAACCCGGCGGCCTGAGCACGATCCCAAGCGGTGCCAGGACCGAGCGTTAGCTCACGGTCCTGGTTTCTGAGCTCGAACCAAGAACTTTAAACCAGAGAGGATTTTATGGCTGAAATTACTGCTGCGGTGGTGGGGAAATTACGAGAGATGACCAATGCCGGCATGATGGATTGCAAAAAAGCTCTGACCGAAGCCAACGGCGACCTGAGTGGCGCGGTAGATATTTTGCGCAAAAAGGGCGCGGCGACGGCCACGACGAAGGGCTCCCGCGAAGCCCGCGAAGGCGTGGTCGCACAATACCTCGCTCCGGGGGGGCGGCTTGGGGTGTTGGTCGAGATTAATTGCCAAACCGATTTTGTAGCGAGGAACGACATGTTCCGGGCGTTCGCCGATGATGTGGCAAAGCGCCTGGCGGCCGATCCGAACACAGATTTCGAAGCAGATCGCGTGGCCATGGTGGCGAAGATACGGGAAAATATCCAGATCCCGCGTCATTCTCGAATGGAAGTCAGTGGCAACGGCCTGGTTGCGGCCTATATTCATACCGGATCCAAGGTTGGCGTGCTTGTCGAAGTCGGCGCCGAAAAGGAAGCCACGGTCGGAGCGGAGGATTTTAAGCAATTGGTCAAGGACATCACCTTGCAGATAGCCGCCGGCCATCCGTTTGCTGTCTCACGCGAAGAGGTTCCGGCCGAGTTGGTGGCCAAGGAAAAGGAGATCGCGGCTGATCAGGTTAAGAATAAACCCCCCCAGGCGATCGCCAAAATTGTTGAAGGCAAACTAGAAAAATTTTTCCAAACTTACTGCCTGGTCGATCAAGGATTCGTGAAAAAGAACTCTGAGATTTCAGTCAGGGAGCACGTGGCTTCCGTGGCCAAACAACTGGGCGACCAGGTTACCATCCGTCGCTTTGCGCGCTTCCAAGTCGGTGAAACCCCTGCGGCCGCGAAATAGCTCCAAAACTCGAAGGCCAAAGGCTGGGTCCGAGCGTTAAAACACCTGACATCGATACGATGAAAGACAGCCAGCGCCCCAAATACGGCAGAATTTTGCTGAAGCTGAGCGGCGAAGCCTTGGGAGGAGAAACCGGGGTGAGCATTTCCGGGGAAGCCGTCCAGGACATGGCGCGGCAAATCCGGGAGGTTCGAGAGTTGGGGGTGCAGGTCGTGGTGGTGGTGGGGGGCGGCAATATTTTTCGTGGACTCAACGGCAGCGAGCGCGGGATCGAGCGCGCCACCGGCGATTACATGGGGATGCTGGCAACTATCATCAACGCGCTGGCGCTCCAGGACGCGCTGGAAAAGATCGGGGTCGCTACCCGGGTCCAAAGCGCCATCTCGATGGCACAAGTTGCCGAGCCGTTCATCCGGCGCCGAGCCGTGCGCCACCTGGAGAAGGGCAGGGTGGTCATCTTCGGCGGAGGCACGGGCAACCCGTACTTCTCAACCGATACTGCGGCCGCCCTGCGCGCCAACGAAATTGGCGCTGAAGTGATCCTCAAGGCGACCAAAGTCGATGGCATTTACGACAGTGATCCAAAGCAAAACCCAAAGGCCAAACGTTTTTCAACCATCACGTACCTGGATGCTCTTCAGCGTCAATTAAAGGTCATGGACTCGACGGCGTTCTCGCTCTGCATGGACAACAAAATGCCCATCATCGTTTTTGATTTATTCCGGCCGCACAATCTCAAACGAGTCGTCCTGGGTGAAAAGGTGGGGACGGTGGTCACGGTCTGAGAGTCGCGTGCCGGCTTGGTAAGGGCTGTCGCTCGTCCAGGGATTGAGGTCCGTTGGTCCGTTGGAGCCGAGCATTGCGGCGAACTTGCACCGAGGGACAACATTGATTCACGAGCAAGGTTGATTTTTCCCTGTCCCGGGCCGAGTTTGAGTTGTGTTTGCCTCGCGAGAAGATGCCGGACGTGACCTCGGTCGTTGGTTGCGCGACCGCGAGGTGGAAGTAGATATCGTCCTGGGACTTCCCCGGGGAGGGGTGGTGGTAGCGGCGGAGGTGGCGCATCTGCTGAATCGGCCGCTCAACATATTGATTGTCCGCAAGATTGGGCATCCTTTGTACCGCGAATTCGCTTTAGGCCCCCTGGTTGAAGGGGGCGTAGTAGTGCTCGACGAAGCAGGAATCGGAGCCGATCCACTCGTTCGCAGCGAACTGGTTCATGTGATCGAGGAGGAGCAGGAGCGGCTTAAGAGCTACCAGGCTCGATTCCCGCATCGAGGGGTCGCCGGCTTCGATGGCAAAGCGCTGCTGCTGGTGGACGACGGCTTGGCAACAGGCGCGACGACCGAGGCGGCGGTTCGTTCAGCCTACGGGCAGGGTGCGCGCAGCGTCATCGTGGCTGCTCCGGTCGGCTCGAGCCAGGCCGTTAGACGTCTCCAGCGGATTGCGGACAAGGTCGAGGTGATGGTCGTGGACCCTGAGT
>JANXQE010000228.1 GCA_025356925.1 Limisphaerales bacterium
GGCCGAACGGTCTATAGCCAGGGCACCCTGACCAAGGACAATCACGGCCGCGACCACCACGGCCGGTGCTTTACGATGTGCATGGCCGGGGGCGGAGTAAAACCCGGAATCACCTACGGAGAGACCGACGATTTCTGCTACAACATCGTCCGCGACCCGGTTCACATCCACGATTATAACGCGACCATCCTCCGCCTGCTGGGCATCGACCACACCAGGCTTACCTACCGGTTTTCCGGCCGTGACTTCCGCTTGACGGACGTTCATGGGCAAGTCGTCGACGGTTTGCTCGCATGAAGTGTAAATTGCTATTTTGCTCGGCTTTCGTCTGGTTCATCGAGTATTGCTCCGCCCAGGAAGCCACCTATGCGGAACGCCTGGGGTACGCCAAGGGGGCGAGGGTTTTGATTCTGCATGTCGATGATGTCGGCATGAGCTTGGATTCCAACCAAGGGGCCATTGAAGCCATGTCAAAGGGCGTTGCCACGAGTTGTAGCGTCATGATGCCTTGCCCATGGGTTCCGGCATATGTCCACTACTTGAAACAAAATCCCCAAACGGATGCGGGTCTGCATCTCACCCTTACCTCGGAATGGGCCGAATATCGTTGGGGCCCGCTTGCAGGCAAAGCCAATGTGCCGGGATTGGTCGACGAAGAGGGTGATTTGTGGAAAGAAGTCGAGCAGGTAGCGAAACACGCAACCCCGGATGAAGTGGAGAGGGAAATCCGGGCCCAACTTGATCGCGCACGAACCATGGGATTTGAGCCCACCCATCTGGATACGCACATGGGCACACTGTTTGCCACCCCTGCCTTTCTCGAACGGTACATTAAGGTCGGGATAGAAAACCATATCCCAATCATGTTGCCAGGAGGACATGATTATCTGATTCAATCGGAGACGCATGGGTCTGACGAACAACTTCGCCAGATGCGGGCGATTGGCAAGACCTTATGGGATGCGGGCCTGCCGGTCTTGGATGACCTGCATAACGTCAGTTATGACTGGGCCATTGCGGACAGCGCGAAGAATGATGATAACCAATTACGCCAGGCGCGCACCGCGCAGTATATCGAAGGCGTAAAATCCTTAAAGCCCGGCGTCACCATGATGATCATGCACTGCACCGCACCCACTGACGTATTTAAGCACATCTCCGGTTCCGGGCCAGTCCGCAAAGGGGACCTGCTCGTGATGACAAACCCTGCCTTCAAAAAAGCATTGCTGGAGGAAGGGATAGTTCTAACCACCTGGAGAGAACTGATGCAAAAACGAACGTCGTTGAAGCAATCCGGGAACTGAGCTTTCCAACGGGCGGCGCTTAGGATCAGGGATTTCCGCGCGCCTCAGGTCCCTCCGATGGGCAGCGGCCTTTGACAGGCTCCACATCAAAGGGTACACCATGCAACAGCATGATGTGTCTGTTGCCCCTGATCCTTGTCTTCGCGGGTCTCCCGACCTTGTCTGCCCTGGCTGATCAGTCCGGCGTCGGCGCGGTCGCCGTACCCCCGGATAGCTGGCCGCAGTGGCGAGGACCTTTGGCCAACGGCGTCGCGCCCCACGCAAATCCTCCCGTCCACTGGAGCGAAACCAACAATCTCCGCTGGAAAATTGCCCTGCCGGGCCAAGGACATTCTTCACCGATCGTTTTCGGAGATTCGGTTTACGTCCTGTCCGCAGTGCCTGTGGGGGACGCTCAAAAACCGGTCTATGACGATGCTCCCGGCGTTCACGACAGCGTGCCGGTCACTCATCGCCATCGATTTCTCGCCTCCGCGGTCAGCCGTCGCGATGGGCGCATATTGTGGTCGAAGGTCCTGCGCGAAGAGTGGCCGCACGAGGGCGGTCACCAAACCGGCAGCCTGGCTTCCAATTCGCCTGTTACCGACGGTGTTCGGCTGTACGCCTTCTTCGGTTCTCGCGGCCTCTATTGCCTTGAGCTAAATGGCGATCTGAGATGGCAGAAAGACCTTGGCCGGATGCATACCCTCCACTCCCACGGCGAGGGCAGTTCGCCCGTGCTCCACGGAGACGCCCTGATCGTTTGCTGGGATGACGAGCGAGAGTCCTTCCTTTACGCCTTTGACAAACACACCGGCAAAATTCTTTGGAAGGTTCCCCGCGATGAAAAAACTTCCTGGTCCACGCCCCTGGTGATCGAACACGAAGGCAAGCCCCAGGTGATTGTCAGTGCGACGAAACGTGTGCGCGGCTATGATCTGGCCGCCGGGACACAACTTTGGGAATGTGCCGGGCTTACGGACAACGTCGTTTCTTCGCCGGTGTACTACCAGGGCCTGGTGATTTCCGGAAACAGCTACTATTCGCAGGCTATGCTCGCCATCCGCCTCGCCGGAGCCAAAGGCGACATCACCGGCACCGACCACGTCGTGTGGAAACTCAACCGGTTGTCGCCCTACGTCTCCTCGCCCTTGCTTTATGACGACACTCTCTACGTCTTGCGGCACAATCAGAATGTTCTTTCGCGGTTTGACCCCACGACCGGCCAGCCGCGGGGCGAACCATTGCGGCTAGTGGGCATCAACGATTTCATCTTTTCTTCGCCCGTCGGCGCCGCTGGCCGCATCTACGTCACCGGTCGCGACGGGACGACCGTTGTCCTGCGGCATGACCGCGACAACGCCGCCCTGGCGGTCAATCATCTCCAAGACTCCTTCAGCGCCTCCGCGGCCCTCGCGGACCGTGAATTCTACCTTCGCGGAGAACGCTTCCTTTATTGCCTCGCGGAACCGGCGACGCGACTTGCGAATGCGGAATGAAGGACCAGGAGTGCGGTCAACTGGTTCGGAAATCGGATAGTTCCGGCGATCAAGGTGTTAAGGTGCCGGTTCGACAGGAGCGCATTGCCTAACGAGCCGAGTTCAGATTAACTAAGGCGACGCATGAGCTCACCGCGATGGCTTCGGTCATCATTCTTGATCTGGCTCTCTCCAGCATTGCTCCTGGGGATCATGAACTCATTAGCCGCCGAACGGGAGCAGAGGTCGATTTCTCAGGATTCTGAAGGTGTGGTCACTCTCGCCGCAAGCAACGCCGTCACCCATGGCACTCAATTACGCTATGAAGCGGCAACGGTTAAGAACTGTCTGGGCTATTGGACCCAGGTTGAAGACTGGACGGAATGGGACTTCAACGTGAAGAAGCCTGGATTGTTCGATGTCGAAGTGTGGCAAGGTTGTGGGCAGGGGCAGGGCGGCAGCGAGGTGGCCCTGGAAGTGGGAGGAGAACGGTTTGATTTTATCGTCGAGGAAACCGGTCATTTCCAGATCTTTCTGCCTCGCCGCCTTGGCCAGGTTAAATTGGGGAAACCCGGCGAGTACTCCCTGGCGCTAAAACCCCAGCGGAAGCAGGCGAGCGCGATCATGGATCTTCGCCAAGTGCGACTAGTGCCCGTCGCCGTAGCCGCAACTCCGAGGCGCCCATTTCCCGGCAAACGCTCGCTATGGTTTGGCTTCGAACGGTTTGACTTCGAGGTTGATGGCCAGCCG
>JANXQE010000168.1 GCA_025356925.1 Limisphaerales bacterium
GAAGTAACGCTCGCCAATGCCCGCGCAAGCGTAAAAGAGCCGGGGATTGCTCGATTTGACGTCGTACAACAGCAGGACGATCCCACGCGCTTCGTGCTGGTGGAAGCCTACCGCACGCCCGAGGCCCCCGCCGCCCATAAGGAGACCAAACATTACCTGGCCTGGAGGGATGCCGCCACGCCCTTGATGGCCGAATCGCGCTCCAGTGTGAAGTTCACCAATGTGTTTCCCCCTGACAGCGGTTGGTGAACCGGGCGGGTCCAGATGAGCATCGTTTTTGAATTCGCCACTCCTGCGCGCATTGTCTTCGGCGCTGGACGCCTGCGGGAGATTGGCTCGATGGCTAAGGAGTTTGGAAGCCGCGCGTTCGTCGTGACCGGTTATGATCCGAGCCGGGCGCAATCACTGACCGCCGCCTTGCGCGCTTCGGGGGTTGAGTATTGCTTTTTCTCAACCCGGGGTGAGCCCGAGGTGAGTACCGTCAAGGACGGGGCCGCCAAGGCAAAAGAAGCGCGCTGCGACCTCGTCATTAGCTTCGGGGGTGGGAGCGCGATCGATACCGGCAAGGCCGTCGCCGCAATGCTCACTAACGACGGCGACCTGCTGGACTTCCTGGAAGTCATCGGACCAGGCCGCGCCATGGAACGGCGGGCGGCTCCTTTTATCGCGGTTCCAACCACGGCGGGCACCGGCTCGGAAGTAACCCGCAATGCGGTTCTCGCTTCGCCGGAACATCGCCTCAAGGTAAGCCTGCGCAGCCCGCTGATGCTGCCGCGGATTGCCTTGGTGGACCCTGAACTGACCTACTGTTTGCCGGCTGCTGTTACCGCCAGCACCGGTTTGGACGCGCTGACCCAGTTAATTGAGCCTTACGTCTCTTCCCGGGCAAACCCGATAACCGACGCGCTGTGCGTGGAGGGGCTGGGTCGGGCCGCAGGATCGCTTCCCAAAGCATTCGCCAACGGGCGTGACATCAGCGCACGCGAAGACATGGCGATCGCGAGTTTGTTCGGCGGCCTGGCGCTCGCCAACGCGGGCCTCGGGGCGGTGCACGGATTCGCCGGGCCGATCGGCGGGATGTTTTCCGCCCCTCATGGCGCCGTGTGCGCGGCACTCCTTCCCTGTGTCATGGAGGTAAACCTGCGCGCGCTCCGCCAACGTCAGGCAGGCGCGAGGACAATCTCTCGCTATCAAACCGTGGCCGGGTTGCTAACCGGCAATCCTTCCGCCGAGCCCGAACAGGGAATCGATTGGGTGCGCCGGTTGGTGGAGGACTTGGGAATCCCCAGGCTAAGTCAGTTTGGGATCACTGCGGAATCCATGGACGAGCTCATCGACAAATCCGCCAATGCGAGCAGCATGAAAGCCAATCCGATTGTTCTGACGCGTGAGGAACTCGTCGAGATTCTTAAGTCAGCGCTCTGAACTGCTAAACCCGAAGCCCGAACGATCCGAGGACTCCGGGACGCGTTTTGCCACGATCTGGAGGCATGGTTCGCCCTGCTGCCCATCGAGCATCCCGGCGCGATCGATCAGGTGATGAAGCGGAGGGACCGCCTCTTTGCTGATGACCAGGCCCGACCGCGTTCGCTGGAGTCGACGACCGAGGCGGGCAGCACGACCTTGCGGCTCGGTGCAGTATAGGCAGCAGCAGAAACCCGGCCTGATGAGCGGTTCACCACTCCTGTCCGCGCGGAATGCGCCGTACGCTAAAAGCCGCGGATTCAGAGTCCTGAAGCCGCGGCGTAAATCCGACCGTAATTCAGAAGCCGGTTACGATTCGGGGGTGATTTTGGCAAGGGTGAGCTGTTTCTTGCCGTCAACTTCCACCACTTTACCCTTGGCTTTGACTTTCTTGGAATCCTGGCAGACTTCTTTGTGGAAGTCCTTCGCGATGTCGTTCTGGGTCACCCAGTAGGTGACGGTCTTGCCCTCTACTTTCGTTTGAATCACGGTTTGGCATTTGTCGCCTTCATGCAGGCTGCATTTGGCGCACTTGGCTTCGCCTTTGATGGTGACCTCTTTGCCTTCGCCCTCGGCCCGCGCCGGAGTGGAGGTGGTCAAAACGAGCAGGAGAGCGCCGGTGAGGCCAGCGAGAACAGTATTTATTTTCATGATTGTGGTTATTCCATTTTATCTAACATTTATCTGACAGCTTTGGACCGAGGTTTGTTCAAAGCTTAAGCCAGGTCCAGACCGCGCATCGGGCCGGTCGCGGAGGCGAACTTATCGGTTTCGAGGCCCATGCGCTGAAGCATGGAAACGAACAGGTTAGGCAGGGGATAGTTGCGCTCCCGGTCGAAAGCGAGGTGTTGTCCGTGGTTGAACCCGCCGCCGGCAAAGAGGGTGGGCAGGTTCGTCGTCACGTGGGTGTTGGCATTACCCAGGTTGGTGCCGTAGAGGATCATGGTGCGGTCCAGGAGCGTATCCCCGTCCTCACTGACCGCTTTAAGCTCCGAGAACAGGCTGGCCAGGAGTTTCATGTGCCATTCGTCGATGGCTTTGAGTTGGGCCAGCTTCGATTCGGAGCGGCCGTGGTGCGAGAGGTTATGATATCCGTCGGTGATTTGGATCCCACTAATTTCAATCGCCGGCGAATTCACGCTGTCCAGGAGCAGTGCCACGACGCGGGTTGAATCGGTCTCGAAGGCCAGGCGAGACATGTCGTACATGAGCTTGACCTTTTCCATGTATTCACGGGGGCTGGCGGGATCCAGCGGGACGGGTGCGCGGACGACCGGTTTGGGCCTGTATTCCCATTAGCGAGACATGGCCATGCGTTTTTCGAGCTCCCGCACGCTGGTGAAGTACTGCTCGAGCCGGTCGCGGTCCCGTGGGCCGATGTTGCGCTGCAGGTCTTTGGCCTGCCCGGCGACGGCGTCGAGGATGCTTTGGCCCAAATCGAGGCGGCGCACCTGGTTTTCCATCTCGTCCGGTGTTCCCAGAATGAACATGCGGCGAAAGACGTCGGAGGCTTTTTCTTCGCAGGGGATGAGGACTCCTGAGCTGTTCCAAGAGAGGCTGCGCTGGCCTTGCTCGACATTGACTCCCAAATTGAGCGAGGGAAAGCGCGTCAGGTGGCCGATGCGTTCGGCCATGAACTGGTCGAGCGAAATCGTGTTGCGGAACCCCCCACGTCCCGGATGCGGCGCAGCGGTCAGAAAGCAATTGTCGGCCGGATGGCCGCCGTCGACGTCCGGGTGAGAAACACCACTAAAAACGGTTAACTGATGGCGATGGTCCTGAAGGAGTTCGAGGTACGGGGACAACGTGTAATTGCGTCCGGAGTCGTTGGGGAAGAACTGATCGGGCAACAGCCCCAGGTTATTGCAGATGGCCAGCACGCGCCGCGGCTTTGCCCCGGGTGCAGTGGGCAAGGTTGATTCGGTGGTGGACGCGAAGGCTGGCAACATGACCTCGAGCAGAGGGAGAGAGAGGGCGATGCCCGTGCCGCGCAGGAAGCAGCGGCGGGAGATGGCGCGGCGGGTCGCGATGAACGGGGTTTCGGTTAGCTGGGGGCTGGGCCGGGCTTTCATGGAGTGCGGATAAGACTGAGATTACGAATAAGATGGGGAGAAGGCTGAGCTTCCACCTCGTCGCCTTTTCTTCAGCGCAATCCTAATCATAATCTTCCTGGCGAGTGGGTCATTTGTTCAGAAACAGGTCGCTTTGCACGATTTGCTCAATGAGGGACCGCACACCGTAGCCGCTAGGCCTCGTTCGAGCGAGGATTTTTGCGATCTGCGGGCGGTCGGAAAATTGGATCGGAGCGCCGGTGGCGTAAACGACCAACTGGCGCGTGAGGTTTCGGGCGAGTTGCTCCGGGTCCTGGAGCAGGAGTTCTTTGAGCTCGGCAATATTTTGGAAAGGCCGGCCGTCGGGCAATTGTCCGCTGGGATCAACGGCGGGCCCGAGGCAGAAGTGGTACGTCAGCCCGTTATGACCGATGCCTTTCACTGGCTCGCCGTCGCCAACGGCGCGGTAACGATCGCGCCAGCCGCCCATGACATCGAAGCTCTCCAGAGCGAATCCGGCTGGGTCGATGTTGCGATGGCAAGCGGCGCAGGACTCCTGGGTGCGGTGTCGGGCGAGCTGTTCGCGGATGGTGGTGGCACCGCGAATATCGGGATCGAGAGCGGGGACGTTAGGCGGCGGCGGAGGTGGGGGTTTGCCGAGCAGACGACTCATAATCCAGGCACCGCGCTTGACCGGCGAAGTGGTGGTGCCATTGGCAGTCACCTTGAGCACGCTGGCCTGAGTGAGCAAACCGCCCCGGACGGAGTCCGGCCGCAAGGCCACAGATCGGAGCGCCACTCCATCGACGTTCGGAATCCCATAGTGGGTGGCCAGTCGCTCGTTGAGTATGGCGAAATCGGAGGCGACCAGATTGGTGACGCCCAGGTTTCGCCGGATCAGTTCGTCGAAGAATTCCTGGGTTTCGCTGATCATCGATTCCACCAGTAGATCATCCAGCTGGTAATCGGGATAGAGCTCCAGATCGGGGGCCGTGCCTTCGATTAATCTTAAGTCGAGCCAGTAATTGAGGAAGGCATCCACCAACCGCCGCGATTTCTTATCATTCAACAAGCGCTCCGTTTGCGCCGCTAAGACCTTGGGCTGATGCAGTTCCTTGCGCTCGGCCAATCGCCGAAGTTGAGAGTCCGGGGGCGAATTCCATAGGAAATAGGAGAGCCGGCAGGCGAGCGAGAAATCATCCAGGCGTCCGGGCCTTTCCTGCAGGTAGAGGAACCCGGGAGAGCTCAGTACGCCGGTATCGCCCGCGATCAGGGCATCCGTGAAGCTATAGCCGGCCTTAAGGGCGGCACGAACGATCGGCAGGAACCGTTCAAGGTCTGTTTCGGTGGCGGGTTCTCGGTAGGCGGCCTGCAGAAAATGGCGCAGCAACCGCTCGGCATCCGCTTCGGGATTTTTGGAGAGCACTTCGACCGTGGAGGCTGCATTTTTGGAGGCGATTTGGCCGGCGTGGTTTTCAAGCGGGAGGTCACCAAAGAGAAGTTGATGTCCCGGGGGTGGCCACTGCTCGATCACCGGGCCTTCCACCTCCATCCAACTGAATGCCAGGCCCGGCATGCCATCGGGTCCCGCCAGGGGATTCCGGTGGTCGGGCGGGCGGGAGCGGAAAAATCGGGCCGCGTCCGGCCTAATCGTTTCCCCCGCCAGCAGCCAGACCTCGAGCTCGCGAACCGTCGGTTCGGGATTCACGTCAAAGCTCCCCAGCTTCCGCAACAGACGGGGAGGGGTGTCGGCGTAGATCGTGACGGGCTCCGGTCGGTGCCCGGCGGAGACTTCGTTGTACTTGGCACCCATCCAGATACTGTACGCACAAAACCGCAAACGGTATTTGCCCGTCACGGGCGCGTGGAACCGGCCAAAGCGGATTTCCGTGGGTTCATAGGTGCTGACCACCACGGCCATGGCTTCTTGCTCGCGGCGTTGGGGGGCGGGTGAGCCGCTTCGCTTGGGTGGTTGCATCGCCATCAAATCGCGCTGCAATTCCAGGCCGACCAGCGGAAAGGTGCGGCGATTCTCAGGTCCTTCCAGCTTGATGGCGCCGAAGAACTCGCCCTGATCCCATGTGTAATACCGGTTGGTCGTCGTTTCGGGGCGAGTGGCCTGAGGCGCCAATGCCTGCCGCAGTGCGAAATCTGCCGCGTTGAGATAGCGCGCCATTTGCACATGGGAGACGTCGAGGGATTGACCGACTTTGTTGAACCCGAACGCTTCGCTGTCCTCGGGTAGGAAGGATTTGATCTCCAGGTAAGGAAGACAAAGCAAGTCGCGCAGCGTCTCCTCGTACTCGTGGCGATTGAGTCGGCGTTGCGTGGCGCGTCCTTCGGTCGCGACGCGCGCCACATCCGCGCTCAGTAACGCTGAACCCAAGGAGTTGGTAAAGGCTCTCAGTTCAGCCATGGCCGGGCGCGG
>JANXQE010000247.1 GCA_025356925.1 Limisphaerales bacterium
GCTCAGGCGCACCTGGGCCGCCAGGAGCGGCGCCTGGAACTGTGCACTGGTGAATTGCACCCCCTGGTCGGTGTTGAAGATCTCGGGGCGTTGGGCCGCCAAGGCCCGCTCCAAGACCGAGGTGGTGACCTTGACGGCCACCGGTTCCGACGCGTTCCCCTTTCATGCCTGGACCGGGGACGTTTTTTCTCAGGCCAATTCCATCACGCTGGCGATGACCAATAACAAGACCCTGTTTGCCCGTTTCACGCCCGTTACGTTTCAGTGGACCAACACCGTCAGTGGCGATTGGAATGTTGCGTCGAATTGGACGCCGAATTCTGTTCCCGGCTCAAACGATAGTGTCCTGATTGCGAGTTCGGCGATCGTCACCCTGAATAGCAACGCGGACGTTGCCGATTTCACGCTCGGCTACGGCAGCATTGCACCGGTACTGACGGGAACTGGCGTGCTTACCATTCGTCGCACGGGCGCATGGGTGGCGGGAACCATGAGCGGAGCGGGAAGGACTGTCGTTGCTCCCGGCGCATCCTTCACCATCGCAAGCGCAAGCTCCATTACGCTTTCCGGCCGCACGCTGGACAACGGCGGAGTGGCGCTTTGGTCGGGCGGCACGATGGGCATCAATGGCGGGGTGATTACCAATGAACCCGGAGCATTGTTCCAAATCCAAAACCCCGGCACTTTCGCTTACGGGGGCGGTTCTCCGAGGGTTGACAATGCCGGAATTGTCCGCCTTGCCGGCGCCGGTACGACCTTCTTTGCCGGTGTCAATTTCAACAACTACAATGACACGCAGATTCAAGACGGTAATTTGCGACTGAACGGTGGCCTGAACAACGGGACAATGGAAGTTCCCTCTGGCACGTCGCTTAACTTCTCGGCGGGCACTTTTACTTCCAGCGGAAGTTCGACCATTTCGGGCGCAGGCACCTTCATAGTGAATAACGGATCAGCAACGCTCGCGGGGACCGTCAACGTGAGCGGCAGCAACGTGTTCAGTGGCGGTTCGATTGATTTCACGGGGAATTACATTAGCACGAACAACACCCTGGTCATCTCTGGCGGCACAGCCAGTTTCGATGGCACCGGCACCGTTTCACCCTCGCTGCTGGACCTAAGCAGTGGATCCTTGGGCGGCAGCGACGTCGTGACCGTTGGGACCGTCATGAATTGGACCGGGGGCTCGATGAGCGGTAGCGGACGGACAGTCATTCCGGCGGGAGTCACACTCAATATTGGCAGTGGAAGCGTGCTTTCCATCACCAGCCGCACGCTCGTCGAGCAGTATGCGAGCGATCTTGTCCCGAACCCGCTTTAACGCCGCGACGGTTACCTCGTGATCGTTGTGCTCTCCGTCGCTGTGGTCCTGCTCCTCCACCGCTGGATGACCCCCGATATGGCCGTGTTCGTCCGGCACATAGTCGAGTGACACCCCAATGATCGCCAGACTGTCCGCGTGCTTCTTCTGCAAGGCAATCAACTCCGGCATTTCGCTCACGCAGGCGGGACACCAGGTGGTCCAAAAATTGACCAACACCACCTTACCTCGAAAATCCGAGAGGCGGACTGCCTGCCCCGCCAGGGTGCGAAGCTGGAAATCCCCGGCGGATACCGGTCGGCGGGCGGAGTAAGCTTCGGCCGGGACTTGAAAACGGACTGGAGGGAACTCGCTATGGTGCTCGGCCCACCAACCCTTGGCGCGCTCTGCGCCCGCCTTGGCCTTCTCATAGCTGCCTTCCCGATACTCTTTCAATCCGGTCTTCTCGTTCTCGAATTCAACGGTGTCAACAAGTTTGACACCGAACTTCTGTCCGCTCCAATTCTCCAGGAGCTTCAAGGTCATGGAGACAATCGATGGGTCTGAATCGTCGAGCAAAGGAATCACCGTCGGCACCCCGACCGCGGCGCTGACCGATCGCAGACGATCCAGACCCAGCACCCTCACCTGTTGGTCCAAATCACCTAGCTGCTCGGCGGCCAAGGCTGCAAGTGCGGGATGGTTGCGATCACGGAGGATGCCCAACGCTACCTCGCGCACGCTCATATCAGGATCGAGCGCGGCTGAAAGCAGCAGAGAATTAAACTCCGGTGATAGCGTTTGCGTCGGCGGGATCACTCGGGATAAACTGCGAATGGCCACCTCGCGGTGGATAATCTTCCCCGAGTTCCATGCCTCAATGAGGGCGGCGCGCGGGTCTACAGCTTGCAGGATCATATCTTCAACAACCTCGGGCCTGGGGGCATCGTTGGCCAGCGTGCCCTTTTCAATTATCAGTTCACGCAACGGTTCGCGAAAGAGCCAGACCGCGAACACGACAGTGGAGCCCACAGCCAAAATGAGCAGAAAACGCTTCTTCGCGCGCCAGCTCGGCGCCGAGCCTAACTCCCGCGGAGTCCTGCCCTCACAATCGCATCTGCGGTCAGATTCTGGTGGTTTCATTTGATTAGACTTTCTTAGTAAACAATGGTTTTGGGGGTTCCACGCGGTGCTTCAGAGTGCGGCCCACGATTCCGTGTGCGGGTAGAAAGCTTGCCACGCGAACCAATACACTTTTACACTGGGCAAAACCTCCCCTTCCGGCGTCTGAACCAGTACAAGCTGAGAACTCCTGTCGTAGCTCACGTAAAGATCTGTCCCAGCCACGGTGTCAGTGAACTGCGTATGCTGCTGTAGAACGCGCATGGGATACGCTTTTGGCCACCCCACTCACGACCACTCCAACCACCCATTCCTTTTTCGCCAACTCTGTGCGATATGAGGGGACTGGAAACATAGTGTCCGGACTATCGGCGTATCCAGCATAAGCCGCCCCACCATAATTGCGCTCAAAACCGGTGGCGGTCGACAGTACCTCGCCCTTGGGATACTTCGCCAGCCACGCGCTCCAGGTGAAGTGTTCGCTCGGCATCCATTCCAAAGGGGTGTTTACGTGCGGTCCCGAGACCGACTTCATCGCCAGTTGCGACCAAAGGCTCTCATTCTGCCGGTCATACATTACCAGGTCACTTTGGTAGAGCAGGCCTGACACCCCGAACGTCAGGGTGCGGCCGTCGAAGTTACGATTGAAAACCATGGCTGTGCCACAAAGAGGACAATAGGTCACGGCGATCGGCTGACCGCCAACCTCGTCATTGACGATTTCATGCCAGGCGAGGATGCGAAGCGGGTAGGCAC
>JANXQE010000333.1 GCA_025356925.1 Limisphaerales bacterium
CAACTCGTCCCGGCCGCGTTCGCCCCGTCGGGCATTCACGCTCATTGAGCTGTTGGTGGTCATCGCGATCATCGCCATTCTCGCGGCAATGTTGTTGCCCGCCCTCTCAAAGTCCAAAGACAAGGCGCAACAAATCAAATGTGTCAGCAACCTGCGCCAACTCACCACCGCCGCGATCATGTACCAACAGGATACCGGGCGGTCGATCGGATACAATGTAACCGAACAGCTCTGGATGCAGTCCCTCGTCGCTTACAGTGCCAGAGTGGATGCCATCCGCCTCTGTCCGGTGGCCGCTCTGCGCCCCCCACGGCCCACCGACGCGACCGCTGGCACGGCCTCCGCTCCCTGGTATTGGTCTTTGCTCATGGACACTTATAACGCCACCAATACCGGCAGTTACGCCATTAACGGCTGGTTGTACTATTACGAAGTCAAGAACAACGGAATCAGCACGTGGATCAGCAGCACCGACGTGCCGAAATTTTTCCAAAAAGACTCCGCAATCTCACAGCCATCCCTAACGCCGTTTTTCATGGATTCGATTTGGCCGGATACGTGGCCGGTGGCATCCGATCTTCCACCGAAAGATTTGTTCCTCGGGGACGTCAATTCGAGCCTGGGCCGGATCTGCCTGGCTCGCCATCCTTTTGTCGCCAACGCCAAGTCGGCTTCCGGTTCACCCCTCCCGAGCGCCATTAATGCCGGGTTTTCAGACGGTCACTCCGCGCGGGTACCGCTTCAAAAACTCAAAACGCTTTCCTGGCACAAGGACTACCAGCCCGTCTGGGATCCGTGGAAAACCGCGCCGTGACGTTTTGCCGGTGAGCGGCGCCTGGGCCGTAGCCAGGTTGACCGGTTTTTCGGCCGGTTACTTCCGCAACAGCCGGACGTCGGCAGGCCGAGCTCCGTGGCAGCCTTGACATCCCTCCGCAACATTCGAAGAATCATTTCGAGAACACACCATCCATGCATTTCACCATTCCGCCCGCATCGTCCTGGTCCCGGATCTTCCTGGCAACTTGTTGGCTGAGTCTGCCTCTGGCGCAAGCCGGAACTGGAGATTGGCTGATCGAGCCGGAGCAGTTCGTTGCCAGGATCAGCCTGAGTCAAAATGGTCGCGAACTCGAGCTCGCGAACGGATTGGTGCGCCGCGTTATCCGGCTGCAGCCAGCAGCGGCTACAGTCTCCCTTGACAACCTCACGACCTCGGCGTCTTTGCTGCGCTCGTCGCGTCCCGAGGCCACGATCGAACTGGATGGCAAAAGCTTTGCCGTAGGGGGCCTGACTGGACAGCCGATCCACAACTATCTTAGCCCGGACTGGCTGGACCAACTGAAGCCTGATCCACAAGCCTTTCAGCTCGCGACGTACCACATCGGCCGGACTCAGCCGCGTTTTGCCTGGCAGAAGCACAGCGAATGGCTGGCACAGGATCGCCCCTGGCCGCCACCGGGCGCGGCGCTAACCCTTATGTTCCAATCGCCAACGAACAGCCCGAGCGTGTCGATCGAGATCCATTACGAAATCTACGATGGCCTCCCGCTTATCTCTAAATGGCTCACGGTCAGCAACCGCTCCGCTCGTCCGGTTATTCTCAACTCCGTCATCGTCGAGCAACTCGCGTTGGTCGAACCGGAATCCATCGTGGATGGCGCCCCGGCCAATTTCCGCGGCACCTACCGCGCTCTCGAAGCTTTCAGCGACTACTCGTTCGGCGGTGACATGACCGCCAACGCAGATGCTCCGGCAATCCATTGGAAGACCGACCCCCTCTATTCCACACAGGTGCATTATGAGAAGAAGACACCCTGCCTGCTCGAGTGCGCGCCGCCGATCGGACCAGAGGCAGAAGTCTTGCCCGGCGACTCATTCGAATCGTTCCGTGTCTTCGAACTCGTGCATGATAGCACCGACCGAGAGCGCCGTGGCCTCGCGTTGCGCCATGCCTACCGCGCGTTGGCTCCCTGGACACAGGAAAATCCCATTTTGATGCATGTGCGCAGCGCTGAGCCGGATGCGGTCAAGCTCGCCATCGACCAATGCTCCGAAGTCGGATTTGAACTGGTTATCCTGACCTTCGGTAGCGGATTTGACATTGAGAACGAGAAACCCGAATACCTCGCCCAGCTCAAAACCCTGGCTGATTATGCCCGAGGCAAAAGCATTGCGCTGGGTGGTTATTCGCTGCTCGCTAGCCGTGCCATCGATCGCAACAACGATGTGATCAATCCTCAAACCGGCAAGACCGGCGGAGCGCGCTTCGGGGACTCGCCCTGCCTCGGCAGTCGTTGGGGCCGGGATTACTTCCGCAAACTGCGCCAGTTTTTTGAAACGACTGGCTGCGGTGTCCTCGAACATGATGGCTCCTACCCGGGAGATGTTTGCGCCTCAACCAATCACCCGGGCCACGTTGGGCTCGCTGACTCGCAATGGAAACAGTGGAAGATCATCAGCGGGTTCTACGAGTGGTGCCGGGGCCGGGGAATTTATCTGAATGTGCCGGATTGGTATTACCTGGCGGGCTCGAGCAAATGCGGGATGGGTTATCGCGAGACCAATTGGTCGTTGCCCCGCGACCAACAAGAAATTATTGAGCGGCAAAACATTTTCGATGGCACGTGGGAAAAGACACCGAGCATGGGCTGGATGTTCGTGCCGCTCACCGAGTACCAGGGCGGCGGTGAGGCCGCCACGATCGAACCACTTAAGGATCATCTCCCGCACTACGAGACCCGTTTGGCCAATCTCTTTGGAGCCGGGGTTCAGGCCTGCTACCGCGGACCGCGCCTCTACGACAGCGACGAAACCAAGGCGCTCGTAAAACACTGGGTTGATTTCTATAAGCAACATCGAGCCATCCTCGACAGTGACATCATTCACCTTCGCCGCGCCGATGCCACCGATTGGGACGGCTGGCTGCACGTTAATTCGCACCTGCCCGAGCACGGTTTGGCCGTGTTGTACAACCCTCTGCCAGAATCAATCGAGCGGAAGATTCGCCTGCCTCTCTACTATACCGGCCTAAAGGACAGAGCTGCTGTGCTCAGGGAGAACGGTGCGTCCGAACAGATTAGCCTCGCTCGGGATTATTCCGCGGAGGTGACCGTGAAAATTCCCGCCCGCGGCAGAACCTGGCTCTCGTTGCACGAAACCGACCGCCATTGATGCCACCAAAGCCTCACGCCATAGGCGTGGAGCATACCAGCCCTGGGCAACGCCCAGGGGATACGGGCACCGGGAAGGTTGCGCCCTGCAGAGGCGCAGCAAGCGTTCGAGAGAAATCACCGTTGGGCCAGAGGCGACTCCCGCCCTTGCAGGGTTGATTAAATGGCGCCATTTCCCCGGGGAGTTACCCCGGGTTGGTATGCTTCGCGCCTTCGGCGTGGGACTCCTACGTTTTTCGTCGTGGACATCGTCGTGGGCAAAACTCGCGCCGTGGATCGCCCCCGCGGCTCCTCTCAGCCCTCTCAGCGGTCGGCTTTCCACCCTCGATCTTCAATTTCCCAGACATCGCACTCCCCTTATGATGTTAAATCCGCAGAAAGATCTTTCGTCGGTACATCCAATATAACAAAAGCCAGGCGACCAGGAGCACCGCCCCGCCGTGGAGCAAGGGTTCGTAAGCCTCACCCAATATTCGGAATACATTCGCGCCGAGGTTGGTGGTGATGTTCTTGTAGAAAAAATCGTCGAACAAATGATCGCTGCAATAGGCAGCAATCGAGTTCATCCCAACCACCACCAGAGGAAAACACCACGCCTTCTTTCCCCACAAGTCGGTGACCAGGTAGAAGCCGGCCATCAGCAGGCAACACCAGCCGCCGCTATAAAGTGTCCAGCTGGGAGTCCAGATACGCTTCACGACCGGGCAAATCCCCAGCCATCCCAAAGCGGCGCCCGCGGCCAGCCCGATTACGCCAGCGACGGTCAACCACCGGACTTTGGCCCACGGAGCGCGTTCGCTACGCAGTACGCCGCCGACAATCAACCCCAGCACCATCGTCCCCAGCGTGGGGATGAAACTCAGCGTGGAGTACCCGCCGTCGTTGAACACAAACCTGTGTTCGCGCGGAAACAGATTGAGAAACCAGGTGTCAAAAGCCCAAGCGAAGTTGCTGTTTTTGTTCCAGTGGGCGGCCAGGCCGGTTTGCAATAGCGGCGAGTCCTTCGGCACGCCTACGGCGGAGTAATCGAACGTCGGACCCGGAAGCGGGTAGAGAGCGAAGGCGGCCCAATAGCCAACTAGTAGAAGCGCAAAGGCGATCCACTGGTCGCGAGCGGGCCGCAAGCCAAGGAAGAACAAGCAAGTGTATCCCAAACCGATCTGGGAAAGTGTGTCTTCGAAGGTCCAATAGGTTTGCGCATGACTGGTGGACCGGAGAAACACTCCGACCAGGACGAGCACCAGGGCTCGCCACACCGCGTGCGCGGTCATGCGGCCGAGCGACTCCCCACGAGCGGTGCGGCTGGCCAAAGAGAATGGCAGCGCGACTCCAACCAAAAATGAAAACGAGGGCTGGATGAGGTCGTGCAGGGAGCAACCCGTCCAAGGAACATGGCTTTGGTGGTGGCAAAGAAACTCCCAAAAACGATTTCCCGGCACCGCCTTGGCCACTCGGCAAAACTCGAGCAATTCCCCCATGATCAGGAGCATGACAAACCCGCGATAGGCGTCCATAGATGTCAGTCGCGTCGCCTGCGGCTTCGGTTCAATGGCGCGCGGCTCAGCGGGCTTCGCGGGCGGCGTTTTGGTGTTCATCATCGTGGTGGACATGTTCTTGGCGGGTCGTGTGGACGCTGGAGGCGGGTCGCGTCGTAGCGCAGAGTTTCAATCTGCTGTATCGTAGACCTGCGGTCTGCGAGGCAGCCGAAAAGATTTGGTGCCTCGCGCTCGTAATTTGCCTGCCGCCTGCAAGTCGGCGATCCAGCGGATTGAAAATCTGCGCTATGCCTTCGGGTGGACCTGGCCATAGGAAACATCCGGATTGGGATTACGAGAGCGGAATTTAGATGGCGGAAGCTATCTGTCAAGCCGGCGGACAAGCGGAGGGAACGAGCGCGGATGGGCACTGCATAATCCTGGTTTACGATCAGGATAAACACCGCTAAATTCGAAGCGCATCGGGCGGAGACTGCGGCCACACGTTGAGCCAACGCACGCCGGTCGGATTTGAATAACCAGCGGAACCTGAGTTTTTTCAACCGAGACATGAGGATGGAGAGAAATCCGAAGTATGAGCGTGGGCGCTGGACGATTTTTGGCGTGACGTGACTCGCGTACGCGGGATTTTACCTCACGCGCAAGGCCTTCTCGGTTGCCAAGAACGAACTTAAGAAACCGGAAGTGCTGGGGTTGACGAAGGCCCAGATGTCCGGAATGGATGGGGCGTTTTCGGCAGTTTACGCGCTGGGCCAGTTTTTTTGGGGCACGTTGGGCGACCGTTATGGGACGCGCAGGGTCGTTTTATTCGGCATGATGGCCTCCCTCGTGACCGCGGCAATCATGGGGACGGTGAACACCGTTTTCTGGATGGGGGTAATGTTCGCTTTCCAGGGTACGTGGCAGGCAAGCGGCTGGGCGCCGCTGGGCAAGAACATGGGGGAGTTTTTTTCGCAGCGCGAACGGGGCAGCGTGATGGGATTTTGGTGCACGAGCTACGCGCTTGGGGGGTTCATCGCCTCGATCATCGCCGGGTATGCCGCCAGGGCGTATGGGTGGCGTTATGCGTTTTTTGTGCCGGCGGGCCTTCTGACGGTGATATGGATTCTAGACTCGGAATATGGCGGCGTGGGAGATGTGTTCTTCGACCTGGCTAATTTGGCGGCGAACGGTCTGTTTGACGATGAGCAGGAGAGGCAGCTTTTAACTCTTTATTTCGGCAAGGTGAGATCCGCTGACCTGCGACGGTTGCGCCTGATGCGGCTGGCCTCGGATATGCGTGAGGCGATGTGGGGGTTTCTGCAAACCAGGATCTCTAAATTGAATTTCGATTACCAAACTTATGCCCGCCGCCATCTCAAACGTTTTCTGGAGCATGCCGACGCGAGCATGGAAGCGATTGAAGCTGGAAACGGCAGAGGAGGATAATCAACCACGCGTGAACACGGGGAGCTCCAGCGCGGCAAAGCCGCAACCGAACAGCCGAAGGAATAGCTACCAAGAGGCACAAAAGGCACAAGATTTCTAAAGAACCGCCGTTGAGCGCGTACCAATTTCGCGCTTCTTCGTGCCTTTTCGCGGCTAGCTCTTCAGGAATCCGCGTTTATCGGTGTTCATCCGCGGTTCGAACTCCGTTTTAAGAACTGACGGTCAAGGCGGCGCAGAATTGCGGCAGATTGCCTCGACTCTGTGTCGATGCGCTTGCGATCACGGGCACCATCGAGACTGGTCAGAAATCGCGGACCATCGGTTTCCGAGCAAACCTGCAGAATCCATCCCGCTTTCCCCATTTGCTTAATCAATGTGCTCGTTGCTCGTTGCGCCTTCGGCTTTTCCAGGCGGGCGATCCATAAGCGATGCTCGCTAATCCTCATCATTGGGTGATCGGATGGGTTATCACCTGCGCACAAATAGGGATTGCGACCGATCGCATCCAGGATGCAGGCCACTTTTCCGGAATAAACGGATGCAGGAAACTGCACATGCCGCGTGAGATACATCGCTTTGAGCGGCTTCCGGTGCATCGCCGCGTACGCGGAGTCTTTCCGCAGAAGAACCGAATCCTTGTAGAGCCGTTCGAGCCGATCGGTCAAAAGCGTTGCTACTCCGATCACGTGCTTGGGAGCAAGGACCTTGGGTACACCCTGTTTTCTCAACAGAGGGTTGAGCCCGTACAGCACCATCCACCGAACACTCCAAACATTGCTTGCCGAAACGATCCAAACCTCATATTTGCGCAGGAGGAGTTGGGCGATTAGCTCCACCATTTCCTCGCGGAAGCGTGGTGCCGGATAGCTGGTCTTCCCCGGTGTGACTTCGATCTGCTGGTGGCCACCGCGTTGGCCAACCGCTATTACGCGCGCGGTTGCCGCAACGACTTCAGCGACGGTCATTCCCTCCATCGCCTGGGTCGCCCAAATATAGCCATTGGCCAAGGGAGCCGGATCGTCAGACCCATGCGCCGTCGGGGATAACAACGCCTCGTAGTACTCCATAATGTCGGAGCACTGGTCCACAGCGATCTTCTCTTTGCCAGGGATCTGAAGTACCGGGCAGAGGGTTTTGGACAAATTTGCCGGGGTCAGACGCCCTTCCGCAGCCAGGATCGCGAGCGTTGCCTCGCCCACGTCTCCGCTGATGAGCGTGTTGTCAAAATCAAAAACAACCGGCAGCCCCTGGCCTGCGCCGCGCTCGATCAACTTTTCAAGCGAGCGCCTTGCCCGGTCGTTCCAGCCGGGGGCTTTCAGACGGCATGTTGCACTCATTCAAGGGACCGGTAGCTGTCGGAAGCAAGCCTCGAGCGGTGCCCGGGCCCGGCACACTCCTCAGCTTGTTCCATTTCAATTTTTCGGAGCGTCACCTGGAATCAGTTGGTTCTCCACATCTCGCTTCCACTCGGCGCTCAGCTCGAGCAGCGTGCGCCCGGTACGCTCCTTCCAGAGATCCTCGCGATACTTGCCCTGTCGCATGGCCGCATTCAAGCCCTGGACGATCGCTTGGTCGTACTTTTCGGTGACCCAGTTGAGAAAATTGGCGGTCACTCGATAGCCGGCATCATGTCGTAACCGGAGATTTTTCCGCGGCCGCATCCAAACCAGGTCGGCGCCGTGGCTCTGCGGTTCGTATAGAAACCAACGAACGTAATCAGCGATGCCCTCGACCAGCCAGCCCGGCGAGGGACTTGCGTCCGGATTATTGCGACGGGCATTGCCGTACTGCTGAACCACGTGAACTAACTCGTGCACGACTGAGCCAGTTGCCTCGCCTTTGAGGTTCGCCCGAAACCATTCCGCAGCGCAGCGGACCCGCGTGCCGCTGGTCTCCGCGACGCCCCGCAAACTCGCACTGAACCGGACGAAGACGTCTTTTGGCGCATCGAAACCCTCGCTGGGTAGCAGTTTGACGATCCTCGGGTACCAATCACGCATGACGGGTGACAATTCCGTTTTGCACCAACCAGTGAGGTCTGGCGTCTCGCAGCTATCAATGGTGATTCGATAGGCGCCCGCATCAGAGTCAATCACCTCCCGGCAAGCTGGTCTGCTGTTTGTGCGGTCGGTTTGCGAATCAACCGAGCCGACCACATCGATCTCACTGTAAAACGTGTTGCCGAAAGCGTCGCTGCTCTCCGTCTGTGAAACATCAAATAGCAAATATCGGAAGCTCCCGAGACTGCGCTTCGTATCGAAAATGTGAACCCCGTATTGCCCACCGACTTCACTCTGCTTAGGCCGAGTATCCACCTTGGCGAGAAGTTTCCAGCCGACGGCGGCCGGATCGGTTCCCTTCTTCGGTCGCTCGCTCAAGCCTGCGGCGAGCTGGTCCAGTGCGTAAAGGACATAGATCTGTGGTCCGCGCGCGCCTGGATGCCACGAGTACGTGTTCACCTCGGTAAGCTCAGTCCTCTGGCCCAAATCGAGTAACAGCCGGCCGCCGTCGGTGCCCGTCCTGAAGAAGAAATTCTCCGAAGGCGAATCCGCCTCTTGCGGCAGGAGGCCGTCGTTTAACACCTCCAGGCCGCCTCCGTTTGGGTCGGGCTCGCCGTCGATCAGCTCGAACGCCGTGCGAACGCCTGCGCCGCCACGCGCGGGAGCGGGGACGTTTTTGAAAGCGAACGACGGAGTGGTTTGGCCGTTGTCGTTATGGTCGATGATGATTTTAACCTCGCTCCTGGCGACGATAGCACAGAAAAGCAGGGTGCCAAACACGATTGACCCCAGTCCTAAAGTGCATTTGAGAAGTTGACCCGCGCTGCTCACAACTGAGCGAGGGAAGGCACGCTCCACTCGGCCCCCACCCGGCAAACAGGAGCGGGCGGAAGGAAAGCGCGATGGGGAGGGCAGGTCACTTTTTGGGCGAACAGGTTCCGGCGTGCCAAGGCGCCTCACCTTCAGCCTCGCGCTACTGCTCATTCTTCTTGGAAGGTCCAGCCGAGCTTTTGCTGCCGGACTCAGGTCCGCCGGGCTGGTGCGGGTTTACCAACGGCTGACCGCGGGGCTGGGCCGGTTGGGCATTCAGCGGAGGAAGAACATGGGTTTCCGCGGCCTGATGATAGCCTTTCGGGTAGTACGGGGGAGAACTCGGTGCCGGCCCGGTGGCTCGCGGCGTATTTGACGAGCTCGGTGGAGCGGTACGTGACGGATACTGATGGGCTGCCGGAGGCTGGGGGCCGGGAGTGGACGGACCGATCGGCGGTCGGCCTTGCACGTCGGGCCGATAAGCGGTTGTGGCCGTCGGCGAAGCGGGTTTCGGTTGCTCAGCAGTTCGTGTCGCCGGCGTAGCCGGCATTGGCGAATGTGCTGACTGCCCCGGCCCGTATGATTTCGGCGTTGTTTGAGATGGAGAATACGCGGGTGCGCGCTCCAGAGCCGGTCGCGGCCCAGTTGTAGCTGGCGTCTGGCCCTGAGGACCGCGATAGCCGGTAGTCGAAGCGGTGGGAGTATTGCGTGCGACGGCCGGCCGCTCGGTCCCGAAAGCCACAACCGGTGTGTGCTGAATCACCGGGTGCCGCTCATCGACTTTCTGAGCGACCATGTTCACTGGCTTGACAGACGCCTTGAGCTGAGGCCGGTAGACCACCGATTCACCCTTGGCCGAGCCGCGCGGATTTGCTGCTGCTGGCGATCCCGCCGGGACGTCCCGGATGGCGACCTTTCGGAACTCGCTGTGGGTGGCCGCCTGGACACGATCCACTTTGATGCCCTGGTTGACGATCGTGTTGTTCTGTACCACGTAGTTGTTGATGATAGTTGTGTGGTTGTAAATCTTCGTCACTTCGGTCGGCGGCAACCGGCGGTGGGCGAAGTCATGATCATGGAAATCCCGCAGGGCGATGAACGTAAAATGGTCGGGGCGCAGGCCAAAATCGAAGTTGAGCCCGACATGCACGCCGTTAAAGCGGTACCCAAACCGCACGTCGAATTCCGCATGAGGGGGCAACGGCGCCCAGCCGCAGTGATCGCCTTCGGTCCGCCAGGTCACCCAGGCCGGACCCCACTCACGGTCTGGTAGCCACACCCAACCGCACCGCTCATGCAAATGCCATCGGCCATAATGGAACGGCGCCCAGCCCCATGAATAATCCGATTGCCAGAACCAGCCAGCATCCGTGTAAACCCAGTGGCCTGAATCAGAGTAAGGCCGCCAGGCGCGGTTGACTACCACGACGCGCGGCTGCCAGCACCAGCCAACGCCGTCGAGCTGAACCCAGGAGCCGTAGGGCGAAAGGTTATCGTAGAAATAACTCACGTCAGGAGGAGGGCTGGCGACATAAACCGGCGCCGGCGCTTCTGCGACGGCCGGGGTGGGATTCGGTGCCTGCTCCGGCACAAGTGGCGCCGTCACCGGGCCCGGCGCTGCGGCAGGAGGACTTGTCGGTGGATACAGCTTCTGATCGTAAGTATAGGACTGCGATTGGTTTCGCAGAGCGCTATCACGGCTCAACATTGCGGTAATCACCGGTGAGGACAATCCAATGTCCCGCAGATAAAGAATCTGGTCGGCGGACAAGTCAAAGGTCGCCGTCGAATTCTGAATGTACGCCAGCATGACATCGTCACTCGTCCCGGCTTCAGCCAGTCGAACGACCTCCGCCGCACCGGGAGAGACTGCGGGCATTGGAGTGTTTGCTGCGGGCGTTGGACCACCAGGCGTCTGCGCCGGTGTCGCAAAGAGCGGCATAACCACTGCCGCGATTACCCCTAGCCATTTGGTGCTTTTCATAAGATTCTCAGTTCAAATTTCGCGTCAACTGTTAGACCGGATTAGAACTGGTTTATTCAAAGGGCGAACCCGCTGGCATTCTGCCGGCACGGCATAAAACCCGCCAGAACAAAAGCCCTTCCGGTTGCGCTACTTCCGTCCCAAACCCTCCAGCAGTTTGTTGTGGATCCCGCCAAATCCGCCGTTGCTGAAGACCACCACCACTTCGCCGCCCTGGGCGCGGTGAGTCACGTGGCGAACAATGGCATCGACGTCCGGCAGGTAGGCGGCGGCCTTTCCAGAACGCTTCAGGTCTTCCATCAGCTTCTCCGGGTTCAACCGCTGTTCCGGCGGCAGCATCTCCAGGCGCGCGATTTGCGAAACCACAACCTCATCCGCCTCGGCGAATGAGTCAGCTAATTCTTCCTGGAAAACGTTCCGCCGGGTGGTATTGCTGCGGGGCTCAAAAATCGCCCATAGCTTTTGGTTCGCATATTTGATCCGCAACGCCCGCAAGGTCTCGCGAATGGCGGTTGGATGGTGACCGAAGTCATCGACCACGGTTACGCCACCGGCGATGCCGCGCACTTCCATTCTGCGTTTGATCCCCTTAAAGGTGTCGAAGGCGGATTGAATCTGGTGGTTCTTCAAGCCGCAATGTTTTGCGCAGGCCACCACCGCGAGGGCGTTGCGCACGTTCAATTCACCCACGAAGTTCGTGTGAAATTTGAAGCTGGGAATCTCGAACTCCGTGGCCGTCGGACCGTAACGCAAGTTGAAGCCCTGAATGGCGTTTCCTTCCCCCAGGCCGAATCGTTTGACTGGGCAATGGGTCACATTAAGCAAAGGACGAAGATTGTGATCGTCGCCGTTGCCGAGCAACAGGCCGTTGCGGGGTATCAAACGAATGAAATGGGCGAAGGAGGTCTTGATGGCGTCGAGGTTCGGAAAAATGTCCGCGTGGTCAAACTCGAGATTGTTGAGGATCGCCACTTCCGGCAGGTAATGGACAAACTTGCTGCGTTTGTCGAAGAACGCAGTGTCGTATTCGTCGCCTTCGATGATAAACCATTCGCTTTCCGTAAACCGGGCGCCCTGGCCGAGGTTATTGGGAATGCCGCCAATCAGGTAGCTGGGATTCAGACCGTTGTGTTCGAAAACCCAGGTGAGTAGCGAGGTGGTGGTTGTTTTTCCATGCGTGCCCGTTACGACCAGAGAGCGTTTACCCCGGATGAAAAAATGTTTCAGCAGTTCAGGTAATGAACAATAAGGCAACCGATGGTCCAGGACGTACTCGGCTTCGGGATTGCCG
>JANXQE010000337.1 GCA_025356925.1 Limisphaerales bacterium
CGGCTGGACGGTATCGAATGGATTTTCGTTCTCTTTCTTCGGCTTTGAGTTCCGTATACCGGGGCTATGGTTTACGCCCAGTAGGTTCCGCGGGGTCTATTCCCACTACGCCCAGTTCAGTTACAAGGATCGCAAGAACCAGTTCTGGGTCTACCGCGGTCCCCATGCGGGACTGCCGGCGCTCCAGGTGGGCGCCTATGACGCCACGCATAATTCCTTCGGCCCGCTCCCCGCCGCCACAGCGGTAGTCAATCAACCCTTTGCCTATTACCTCCATGCCTCGCGCCTGAGCGCTTCGTTGAATACCCTGTCGAGCCCGCTGTTGCCCGCCGGCCTGTCGTTCGCAGCCACATCGAATGGCCTGGCCATCACCGGCACGCCAACCGACACTGGCTCCAACGTGTATTCGATCGTGACGCAGGATACGGGAGACAATGCCCTCGTGACCAACGCGCTCTCCCTCGCGGTTGTCGCCAGCGGCACACCGGTTTTCCAGTCGCCGCTGGCCATCACCAGCACCAACCAGTATTCGGCTCAAACCGTCACCTACACCGACCGGCCGCCCTTTCTGGCGCAGGCGCCAACCCCGACCAACAGCTTCACGATGCGCTTTTACTACAAGAACCAAGCCGCCTTCGATTGGCCGGGCCAGGCCAACCCAGGCGTCGGCGCCATTGTGCCCTATCTGCTGCCGCTGACCAATGGGGTGCCGGCAGGCGATCCAACCGACAAAAACGAGGCGAGTCTGGACATCGTCTACCGGCCCGTGTGGCCTTCGCTGGTCAACCAGCAGCCCATTCCCACCCTCGCCTCCGGTCAGACGTTGACGGTGGCGCAACCCCCTTCCCCTTTGCCCGCAGTTCGCGGGCAAAGCAGTGTCGAAGTGCTCTATCAGCAATCCCTGGCCACGAACGACATCAACGCTAATAACTTGAGCGTGAAGCTCTTTGATCCGACCGTGCAGAAGACATCCAGTCTTAAAGCTCACGGTCTGACCAAGGCGCCATTTCTGCCCGCAGGGGTGAACGCGACGGTCTATCAAGGGCGTTCCTATTTTCCCAACCTGCCCCCCAACCTGGTCAACCGGCTCTATTTTGATCCCGCTACCGGTAACCTGGTCTTCCAAGGCCAGTTCGTGGATGACCCCGTCGGCGAGAAGTACCTGTTTTTGAATGTGCTGGCCGGCGCTGATCTCGCCGCCGTGCAAGGCCTTTGTCCAACCAATGACCCCAAATATGCCAACTGGTTGAACGTGGTCGCCAACCTCGCCACTCCCCTCTACACTTTTCATGAAGATCCGGCAACGCCGGGAAGTTATGTTGTGGATAAAAGTCAGACGGTAACGAACTATGCCAGTGACCTGGTGGCGGTGACCAGTTCCGACCAGCCGGTGGATTCCTACGCCCTGAGTGCCGCCGGTCCCGGGCTGGGCTACATCACTTACATCGTCGGCAACTCCATGGACCCGGCCCATGCCGGCGAACCGGTGACGGTCTATATCGCCCGGGTCGCTCCGCCCTTATACACGGGCCAATTGAAGGTGGTGTTGGACCCTAACCCGTTGAGCGAGGTGATTTCCTTTCAGCACACCGCCGACCTGGCCGGCCAAACCGCGAACTACCAATACGATTGGCGCATCGCGCCGCCAGTGGATGGCCAACCGCCCACCACGGACCCCACCAATTGGACGTCCCTCACCTCCATTGGCAATGATCTGTCGCATTTCACGCTCGGGGGAGCTTCGGGCCTTCAATCGCTCGGCGACAATTATGTCGCCCTGCGCTATCGGTCCACCGATCCTTTAGCAAACCCAGCCAATACCAACTGGACGCCCTGGACCTCGCCGGTCCTGGCCGAAGGCTATATCAAGCGCGTGCTGGCCGGCATCAACCCGTTCAACCAGCGGACGAGCGACCTGTTCGACAACCCGGTCAACACCACCGGTGACATCATCAGCCAGGCGGGTCACCGCTGGGAAGGCGATGTCGCCCTCAATGCCAGCACCATCGGCAGCGCCGGCCTAATCGAGATCTACGAGACCTTGCTTCACCGTGGCCAAGCCTTGAGCATCAATAACGGCTTCAATTACGGCCCCGCCAATGACGCCCTGCTCCTGGTTTCAGGCTATCTCAATGATCTCTACAGCTTTATTGCCAACGACGCCCTGGCCGACGCCGCCAATCCGACCATCGGCTTCGGCACTTCGGACAAGACGTACGGCAGCATTGCCACCGCTTCCTTCGCGTTCAAGGGCCAGGAACCGTCGTTGCTCGAGGAGGAACTGGCCTTGCTGCGCGGCCGCGATGACTCGCTTTCTCCCGGCGTCGGCCTTAACCCCGTCTACAACCGCCTGTACTGGAACTACACCCGGGGCATCGATGCCGGCGAAGTCATCTACGCTCTTAACTACAACATCCTCGACGAGAACAATGACGGGGTAGTGGATGCGGCCGACGCGGCCCTCCGTTTTCCCATGGGCCATGGCGACGCCTATGGACACTACCTCACCGCTCTGGGCACTTATTTCTCGCTCCTGATGAATCCCAACTTCGACTGGGTGCCGCGCATCGAGACCGTCAATATCCTCGGCGCGGCGGTATCGGTGGATTATCAGGACGAGCGGAAGTTTGCTGCAAGCGCCGCGGCGCTGGCCAACACCGGGTTGAAAGTCTTCGACCTGACCTGGCGGAAGAGCTACCAGCCCGGCACTGGCGGCGGTTGGAGTTATTTCGACACGGCCCATGTCAACGCGCAGCGAACTTATCTCAACGCCGGGGTGACCAATAGTGTCACTGGCTACTGGGGCATGGACCATTGGGCGGCGCGCACGGCGCAAGGCGCTTATCTCAATTGGGTCGTGGGCAACGCCATCCTGCCGCCCGTGGATCCCGATCCGTCCCACCAGGGGATCCAGAAGGTGGACCGGACCACTGTGCCCGAATTGAACGAGTTGCCCCAGACCGCCACTCAGCTTCAAGCCGACCTGAACAACGCGGAAGCCGGCTTCACCCCGCTTGATCTCTCCCAGAATGCCATCCCCTTTGACATCAATCCGCTGCAGGTGACCGGGGCGAATCCCCAGACGCACTTCGAACAGGTTTACGGGCGCGCCGTAACGGCGCTCAATAATGCGGTAGTCGCCTTTAACGATGCCCAAAATGTCACCCAGTTGATGCGGTCCGAGGAGGATTCCCTCGCCGATTTGCAGGCCGGCGTGGTCGCCCAGGAGCTGGCCTACAACAACCAGTTGATCGAGCTCTATGGCACCCCTTATCCTGACGATATGGGCCCCGGGAAGACCTACGATCAGGATTACGCCGGCCCCGACTTGCTCCATTATTTTTACGCGGAGAACCCGGCCCTGAATACCTTCAGCGGTTTTCTCTACGGGTCACCAACCAATACCTACTACTTTGACGTTCAGAAACTGCCGGCGGACTGGAATGCCCTCGTGCGCATCACCAACAATTTCGGCTCCACTGGCTTCACCAACATCGATATTTCGGGACCGAACTTGTATTCATACTTCCCCATAATTAGAAGCATGGATCCCTTTTACAATGATGGTGAGACTGCTAACCCTGCCGGCCAAACCAATTACGTTTTGAAGTTTGAGCTTGGTCCCGATGGATTTTTTAGTAAGCCCGCCGGTTGGGCGAGCCTGCGCAGCTCCCCGGGCGCGATTCAAGAGGCCATCTCAACCATCCTTACTGAGCAGTATGCCGTGAGGGCGGCTGCCGGTGCCGCCCAGGGAGACAAGGGCAGTCTGGATAAGCAAATGAACGTTGTCACGGCTCAAATTGCCGCCCTAAATGCGGCTGCCTCATATGCCGATTCTATCCAAGAGGCTACTCTGGCCAAGAATGTTGCGGACCTGACGTACAATATTGAAAAGCAATGGAATGCGACCTATCAAAAGGCACAGGATCGCGGTTATGGATTAGTCAAGGATGGCGTCCCAGAAGTGAATATTTTCGGGACGTCTGACGGTGGAGATTTTGGAAGGTTAGTGAAAGAGCCGCTGTACTTTGCGGCGGCGACGGCCGCCCAAGCGGCTAACGCCCAGGACTCGATTGCTTACACAATTTATCAGGCCGCCTTGCAAGGAATCGCAGATTCAATCAATTCACTCACCATTCTGGCAACCAACACCAAGTTGGATATCGACACAAAGAATGCAATCCAGACGCTCGTGCCTCTCTTTAAGGCCGTAAAAGGTGATCTTGCGAACCTGAACCAGCACTTGCAGGCGCTGAGTGACGCAAACGCCGCCTACCGCGCTCTGGAAGCCAAGGGCAACCGTATCCAGCAGGAACGCCTGAGCTACCGCCAGCATGCGGCCGCACTGGTGCAGGGCTTCCGCACCCGCGACGCCGCGTTCCGCATTTTCCAGAATGAAAAGCTGGAGCGCTACAAGACGCTGTTCGACCTGTCCGCCAAATACGCGTACCTGTCCGCGCAGGCTTACGATTACGAGACGGGCCTGCTGAGCACCAGCCAAGGCCAGTCCTTCCTGAACCGCATCGTCAGCGCCCAGGCGCTGGGCGTCGTCAATAACGGGCTCCCGCAATACGCCGGGAGCGACACGGGCGACCCTGGCC
>JANXQE010000371.1 GCA_025356925.1 Limisphaerales bacterium
GTTCATAAACCATTGTCGGCCGCCGCAAAACGGGTTCTTGGGCCAGCCGCCGTTCAAATCGCGGCAAGGCAAAAATGGCCAGAACTCACTGATACTCAAGGGCTTATTAGATTACGAAAAGTACTTTACCGGACAGTAGTGATCTTGCAGCTCGCGCCCGGCGCGAGACTCGCGTTGCAGTTGTTCCACTCCGGAAACTCGCCGGCTGTGGCGATGCTCGAAATGGTCAAAGTGGCCGACCCGGAGTTAGTCAGAGTCAGGGCTTGCGGCGGGCTGGTAATGCCGGCGGTCTGGCCGGCAAACGTCAACGAGGTCGACGACAACGTCACGGCGGGAGCAGCCACGCCGGTGCCGCTCACCGTGATGGCGTGCGGGCTGCCCACGGCGCTGTCGGTGATGGTGACGGTGGCCGTTCGGACGCCTGCGGCGGTGGGGTTGAAGACCGTGTTGACTTGGCATTGCTGGGTTGGTGGCAAGCCCTGAGGGCATGTGCTGGTGATCGAGAAATCTCCGGCGTTGAAACCCGTGACCTCAGTATTCGAAATACTTAAGGTTCCTTGGGAGGCGACATTCGTTAGCGTAGCCGGTTGAGGCGAACTGGTGCTACCCACGTTTTGACTGGCAAAAGTCAGGGCAGTGCTGGAGATGCCGAGCGTGGTCTGCAACAGCACGGTCACGCCGTCGCTGTACCCCCCAGCCAGATCGAGTCGTCCGTCGCCATTGAAGTCTGCCGCAATGAGAGGATACGGAGGGCCCATTGAACCCTGGCTGGCGTAGTCCGGAACGAGTTCCGGCTGAAAAGTGCCGTCGCCGTTGCCGAGCAGGACCGAGACGTCATCGAAACCGATGATCCCGTTCTTCGCGCAGTATGGTCCGCCAAGCGCTCCGCAATAAGAAGCAGAGACCAGATCCACCCTGCCGTCATTATTCAAATCCACGGCGATGAACGACTCGAGGACGTAGCCGGCAGCGTAATCGGTCCGCGGCCGAAAGGTGCCATCGCCATTGCCAAGAAACACGGAAATGGTTCCTTCAATGAGGCAGTTCGGGTCGCTCCCGCAGCGATTTCCAATCGCTATGTCGACCTTACCATCTCCGTTCAGGTCCTCTGCTACCACGGAGTTCGGACTAATTGCCGGGGAGAGGGGCTGGGGGCTCTGGAACGTTCCGTCGCCGTTGCCAAGTAGAATCGACGCATTGGAATAATCGCCGACGACAGCCAGGTCCAGTCGGCCATCGCTATTGAAGTCCGCAGTTGCTAGGGCTGTGACCTGATGTGTCGTGGGGACCAGAATGGGGGGCTGAAGGGTACCGTCGCCATTCCCGAGCAAAACGGAAATACCACCACCAACATGGCTCACCGCCACATCCAGGTTACCGTCATTGTTGAAGTCGCCCACCACCAATCGGTCGCCAGAATTGTCTTGTCCGGGACTCTCGAGGTACTGTTGGGGAGGCTGGAACGTACCGTCGCCGTTACCGAGAAGAATGGAAACCGTGGACGCGACGGGCGTCGGTACCGAGGAATTCCAGTTGGCGATGGCGAGATCGAGCCTTCCGTCACCGTTGAAATCCCCCGCTACAGCCCATTCCGGGAAGGAATTCGCCGCTCCAATGGAGAACGGTTGGGGTGTTTGGAAGGATCCGTCGCCGTTCCCCAGCGCTATGTAGCCGGACATAGAGTCATAACTAACCGTGACAATGTCGATAATCCCGTCGCCATTGAAATCAGCCGCAACCGGGTCGCCGCCGCCCCCGGCGTTGCCGCGCCCTCCCGCCCCCGGAACCAGCGGAACAGAGCCTATCGGCACATTCAAAGGGAGGAATACCAGATTTGATGTTGCGTTCGTGGTCGCCTCGGGGTTCAGCACTTTAATGGTAGCGGTTCCCGCCGCCGCTATATTGGACGCCGGCACCTGCGCAGTGACCTGTGACCCGCTTACATACGTCGTCGCGAGCGCGCTGCCGTTCCAATACACGGTGGAAGATGCTACAAAACCCGTGCCGTTCACCGTCAGAATGAAGCTGGGGCCGCCAGGCGCCACCGCAGTGGGGACCAGCGGCAGGTTGATCAGTGGTACCGGGTTGGTTTGTGATTGGGCGCTCGCCGGCGGCAAGCCGGTGAGGGCGAACAGCGCGAGAATCGATATAGCCGCGAATCCATGTGACATTTGAGTGCTCATTTCCGCTTATTGCAGTTGGACCGAGGCGCGTACTTGGGTAAGGGTCTCGGTAGTGGTTCCGGTCAGCTTAAGGCGAATGGAGATTGTGTCGCCGGCAACAACGCTGACGGAGTCCGCTGTGTCGTTGCACGTCGACAGCCCCGTTAGTATGCACTTGAGTGCCGTGACCGAACCTGTGTTGTTCAGGTACACTCCGATGACCGCGGTGTTGGCGGCGACCGCTCCGGCGTTTACGTAAAGGTTCTTCAGCGTTCCCGGGACCGGAATAGGAATCTCGACTCCGTTGGCAGTGCCGCAGGCGGTGCTGTTTGCGCCAGGGAAAAGGAATTGGGTAAAACCGCCGGCGCTCGACGTAGCCAGGCCCAGGCAGGCGAATGCCAGCATGTTATTGGCGGTGATGTGCGCCGTCCCAATGGGTCCCAGGTTGCCCGCTGTGTCCATCTCCACCCCGTTGCTGCCGCTGCTATTGTTAGCGATTATTATCGGTTTAAAAGATGAGCCCGCGGCGGTTTGGACGCTGAGC
>JANXQE010000408.1 GCA_025356925.1 Limisphaerales bacterium
ACACGGCAGACCGCCACCACGATTTCGGCGGCGCGCGGGGGAGCAGCACCTACAGCGGCGGTTGTGATCGCTGGAGCCAGACCCGGAACTTCCGTGGCGGCGGTGCGGGAAACCGCCGCCGCCATTTCTGGCGCGGCACGGACGACCGCGCCAACGATGGCAGGAGTGGCGGCTGGATTAATCCGCACGGCAACCTTCACGAGGTTAGTCGCCGCCTCGGTCGGGTTTTGTGGCCCGGACGCTTTCATCAGGACGGCTGTTGCCGCGGGCAACTCGGCCGCCGGCACACTTGTCAACGACGCAGCGAAACGAGCGGCAGCGAGCGGTTCCCCGGAAACAATCTGGGTCTCAACGAGGCACATCATCCAGGCAATCGCGATCGTTCTCATAAAGGGACTGCGGCGGGCCGCCAGCGGTTGCGTGCTGATATCCTTCTTCGGCAACGCCAGCGCACCAGAGATAGCGCTCACAGTCGTCATTTGGTACTCAGCCCCGACGCCAGGCTTTTGATACCCGCCGCGGTTGGGTATGGCGCGGGTACAACGCCGTTAGGTTTTGCGGTTAACTCCGGCAGCCGCTTTTCGTCACTGCCCTGGAGCGGGACTTGCCCTCCGTTCCACTCGGCGGCCGACCTATGCCAGGCCTCAGCCAGCAGCTCGCAAATGGTGTCGAAGACTCGCGCATGAGCTAGACAGCCGTTCGGGCGCACCCCACATTCCACGTCGCGATCACAGGGACGCGCGCGGACGGAATCACTCAACGGGCAAGCCGGTGCGGTAAACTCAAGCCTCCCGTAAAGCCCATTGGGACAAACATACTGACGGCGAGCAGCACCCACCGACATCGCGTGCCGCTGCCAAAGCCGATGCTCGGCTTGCAACGTCAATTTGACGGAAGCAAATCCCAGCTTGTCGGCGGCGAAGACGAAGTCGGGCCACAGCTCATCCGGGCGTGAATGGCGGCGGCTTTCCAGCTCGAGCCAGCGTGACAGAGCGAGGGCGTACTGAACCTCCTTGCGCATCCTGAGGGCACTGCGCACGACGCGATGGACGGCGAACCAGCGTCGGCTGAACCGGAAGCTTCCGGCGCAGGCGAACAGCAATAAGACCGCGGTCCCCGATAACATCGGAACCCACTCGCCGCGGGACCAAAACGCCGCAAAGCCCATCCCGAGGAACACCAGGTTGAAGCCATACACACACAGGACCACTTTACGGCGCGAAGCGCCGGCGGCGAGCAAGCGATGATGCAGGTGTTTGCGGTCCGGCCGGAACAAGGGCAAGCCCTGAAGGCCGCGCCGGGCCAGCGTGAGCAACGCGTCAGTCACCGGCAGCGCCAGCGCGAACAGCGGCGCAACCAGTGCCGCCATGATCGTCCCCTTATGCGAATTGACGATCGAATAAAGGCCGATTTGGAAGCCCAAAAAATAGGCGCCACTGTCGCCCAGGTAGATGCGCGCTGGTGGAAAGTTGAAGCACAGAAACCCAAGCAGACCTCCGGCCATGCCACAGGCCAGGAGTTCAAAGTTGCCGTTCTGATGAGCCACGGCGGCGATCAGGACCATCAGCATGAGCGAGATGCCGCCCGCCAAACCGTCGATGCCGTCGATCAAATTAATCAAATTAGTCAGGCTGACCAGCCAGACTACCGTCAGGACTGGGCCCCATGAACCGAGGTGCATCAGCTTGCCGGTAAAGGGCATGGTCCCCACCTCGATCCCGACGCCGCAACCGCAAACCGCCGAGGCAATGAGAACCTGGCCCAGCAACTTGCTGGTCGCACCGAGCGGACGGACATCGTCCCACAAACCCAGGAGGAACATCGCAAGCGAGGCGACCACGATGACATCGCGGCCGGGAGTTCCGGCGCGCAGCTCCGGGTGGAGGGCGGCGACATATAACTCGACGACAATAAACGTCACGGCGAGCACCGCGCCGCCCAAACGAGGAACCGGTCCGCGATGGGTATGGTGCCAGTCGCTGCGGTGCCACCTCAGGGCGGCATCCGGACCCAACCTCAGCGCCAACTGGACCAGGAGCCAGGTGGTTCCCAAGCCCAAGCTGGCGGCAATGAGGACAGATGAGCCCATGGGTCAAGGCAGATGGAATGCGCGGTAGAATCTACAACCAGGCGCGGTTGCATTGGTATGCGTAAAAGTGAATGGGGCGGTGTTGGTGTACAGCTCAGCCCAGTCGGAGAGATTGGTCGAGGTGAGGATCGCAAACGTGCAGGCCACGGGGCCGCTTAATTCCAGGGTGACCACGCCTCCGGAAAAGTCCATGACTCGCAGCAGGCCGCGTGGTGTGACCAAGCTCAGGCGAGCTTTGGCGCTGGAGGCGACGCCAGCCAGGTTGCTCACATCAACGCTGTAGTCGGCCGCGTCCGATTCCGTCACGGCCGCCAAGGTCAACTCGGCACCGGACCCGCCCGAAATCCTCCCGCCGTCAACCACGGGGACCTCGTTTTTTTTCCACCGGAACGACAGCGGCGCGGTGCCCGTGGCAGCCACCTTGAACGTCGCGGTTGTGCCTGCGTTGTTGGTCCGGGCGAGCGGTTGTTCCGTGATGGTTGGAGGCCGGATGACGGCCACGTCAAAACTGCAGGCTGCGCTGTTGTTGGCGGCATCGGTCGCGATCACAATGACGGTGTTGGTACCGATCGGGAATCGGCCGGTGGACACGGGGACCCAGGGCCCGGCTAGCTCGCCGCAGGAATCCGCCGCCAGGTTGGTGAACGTCACGGTAGCGTAATCACAACCCGGATCGACGCCCTGCACGATGTTGCTCGAGCAATGGAGCGTCGGGCCCTGGTCATCACGCGCTGTGATGATTTGGTTGCAGCTTGCGGCTTGGCTGCATCCTCCCTCGACTGTGTAACACCGCGTCAGGGTGTAATGGCCGGGGCGATTCGTTACGATCGTTTCGGAGGAACTAACACGGCTCACCGAACCAGCCGTCACGACCCCGCCAGCCGCGACGAATTCTTCCATCGTTTGGGCCGCGACGGGAACCTGGCCGATACATTCAACCTGCATAGCCGGTGGAGCGGAGACACTAAGGATCCCCGTCTCGGAAAAGCTAACAGGTCCATGAATTGCGTCGCGAATGTTCTCGCCTTCTGCCGCCTTGAAGATGTTGCGATCGGCTAGCACCGGGATGCCGCCTGAATTGTGGATGGCCCAGGGAGCCAACTTGTCGAAGCCGAAGCCTGAGAGAGTGTTCAGACCGGCGCTGGCTCCGTTCAAACCGTTGCCGGAGCCCAGACCGGTAATATTGGCGCCGGAGCAGTCCCCGGCGTCCACGACTCCGTTGTTTTCCACGACAATGGCCGCGAATCGGTTACTGGTGAGAAGGTTGCCTTCGACCAACGCTCGCCCGCTGTCCACATAGATCCCGACGTCGTTGGCGTAAATCGGTTGCGCCGTCCCCACCACGCTGGCCGACGCATTGGCTCCGCGGACCTGCACACCGCACGCACCGCCATGGATGCTGGTGTTACTCGTGACGTTTACAAACGCCGAGTTCAGGGTGGTCCCCGGCTCCTGAAGGGCCAGCACGCCGACGCCGCCAGGGCTCAAGCTGATTTCCACATTGCTGATGGTCACGGAACTGTTCCCCGGTCCCCATTTAGCGTCCAGTGTGCCGGCCAGCACACCGGTGCTGTGAATATTTTTGAGCGACCCGCCGAGAAGCCTGACCGCGTTGTTGCTCCAGCAACTCGCGGCCAGGAAACCCACGGTGCAATTGCCCGTGCCGGCTACGGTGTTGTCCGTGAAATCGATCGTTCCATTCCCATCGACCGTCAGCGCGAACAACCCGATGATGGTTTTCAGCGAAGGGGACGCAGTGGGCGTGTTGACGACGTTGCCCATTACTGTGATTGGCGAGGCGCGCTCGCGGCGATAGTTAATCCAGATTCCGGGCGCGCGGGCGGCCTGAATCTCAACGGGCCACCATTGACCGATCGTCAAGGTGTTGCTGGACACCAATGGGATAAAACCCTTCGGCGACGAGGTCGTGACGCAGTGGACGCTCAGGCCGTGAGTCACATTCGAGATCACGTTGCCGGTGATCACCGAATCCAACGCGTAAGTCAGCATTCCCTCCCACATGTTCGCGAGTTTGTTGTTTCGGATGTAATTCCAGGCGCTGGAGGTGCCGAAATACTGATAACGGTCCAGGCAAATGCCGTCGTAAGAAATGTTCGCGACGATGTTGTTGCGAATGGTCATTCCTTCGACGTCCGCCAGGTCCGGGTAGGTGCCGTTCTGAATGCCCGCCGCCGCATGGACCCGCACACCGTTTGCGTTGTATCCGCCAGTCAGACTGGGATTGCTTCCATCAAGGAACAAACCGTCAATGACGACGTCATCGGACTCGACGGAGATGATGGACGCGTTCTCGGGGTCGCTGCGCTGGGGGATAACCATGGCTTCAGGCCGGCGGTTGGCGACGCTGCCCGGTGTGCCGGCATTTGGTCCGAGGAGACACAATGGTCTAGTCACCACCACGTTTTCCACGTAGCTGCCCGCCGCGACGTGCACGATGCCGTTTTGACCCACGTGATCGACCGCAGCCTGGATGGTGCGGAAGGCATCCAACCCGATGAAGTGGGAAGCATCAGGCCCGCCATTCGGGAAACTCGCCGGCCCACAAGCCGAGGGGTAGGTCGAGTCCGCATAAACTTCATGCGGAGCGGCTGTTGGTGCGAGCACGCTGATGGCGCCGGTTTGATTTGTGGCGTTGTTGTGGGCATCGGTGAGGCTAAGCGTGATGGTTTGCGTGCCGGCGTCGCAAAAGCTGAAGGTGTCCGGAGTAACCTTGGCATTTGTGATCCCGGAGGGATCGCTGGAGCCGGCGGCGATCCGGGCGATTTCGCCGACGGTCAGCGTGTGATGTCCCGCTGAATCGAGTTGGATGGAGATGGAATGGAACACCAGGCGGGGCGGAGTGGTGTCTTGCGCGAAACCAATTTCTGCCGGGAAGAAAACACAACTGATGAACAGCCAACAGCGGAAGCGCCAGGCAGAAGCGAGGGCAGACCCAGACGCGTGGCCAAAAGGATCTCCACGGTTAGTGTTGAAAGCAATCATCCCCATGCGCTTCACCTCGATGCGCTCAGAGTTGTTTATCTTGTTTGGAACCCACCCTGCGCGAAGCTGTTTATGAAGGGTGAAGAAACCAGTGTCAACACTTTTTCTTGTGTTTATATCAATGTAGCGTTACTCACACTAATCATAAAGCAGGAGGCAGGAACCGCGAAACGGAACAGAATCTCCAGGCCGCCCGTCGTTAGAAACGCCTCCTGCGCCGTGGCCGCAACCGGTACCTGGCCGATACATTGAACACCATCGTGCTCGATTGATGGCTTGTTCGCCAACCATGCGAGCGGAGCGATCCAAACTGGAAGTCCCGAAGGGACGACGCAGGCTTTTCAGTTTTCCTGGAAAACAACCATCAAAAACCTCGTAAACCACCGGTACAACAAGTGTTTTGTGCCTGTTTGCTTCGCCCCCAGTCAATCACGTGAAATCGGCTCGAATAGGCAGAAATAGTTCTATTCTGGCAACCGATGGCAACCGATGGCAACCGATGGCAACCGACGAAGACGCAACCCTACCGACTTCTTGCCCTGAGAAGGTTCTTCGGCCTATCCCGCGGCTTTTTCCCCACCCCGCCAGCACAGACTCGCCAGAGAACTGTCCAGCCTCAAAACCCTTCAACTGACAGTAAGAAATTGCTTTTCGCGCGCCGCCCTGTACTTGACGCTGCGCGGGTAAGCTTTCAGGTACCGCAGGTAGCTGCTCCAGCGAATTACCGAACCCTGAATTTCCTTGCCGCGCGCCCGAAATGCGCCCGGCACGAGGGTGCGTCAATGGCGAGTTAACGATACTAAGAACCGACCCGTTTTCGGGCAATGCTTTTGACACTGCTTCGCTATACCCAACCTAGCTTGTCGAGCGGATGGTTGAATCGTTGAAGGGCGGGTGTCGAGACACAGGTTGCCTCTTTGGCCGTTTTGGTGTCTAATGCGAGTGCCCCCGGTCGCAAGTCTGGAACTCGCGCATTCCAGATCCCACGGGGAACAGTAATTTATGGATCAAGGGCCAGAGCAAGTGACCCACATCCTCGAAGCGGCTGGCGCCGGGGATGCTCAAGCCGCTGAAAAGCTGCTGCCGCTTGTATACAACGAACTGCGCAAGCTTGCCGCGCACAAGATGGCCACCGAAAGGCCAGGCCAAACCTTGCAACCGACGGCGCTGGTGCATGAGGCGTGGTTGCGTCTCACCGGCGGGGCAAATCAGGAGTGGAATGGCCGCGGCCATTTCTTCGCCGCAGCAGCCGAGGCGATGCGGCGCATTCTGGTGGAAAACGCCCGGCGCAAGCGGCGCGTCAAACACGGCGGCGAATTGCAGCGCGTTGACATGATTACTCTCGACGTTGCGATCTTGAGCGACGAGGGGCATTTGCTGGCGGTGGACGAGGCGTTGGAGAAACTGGCGGCGCGTGATCCGCTGGGCGCGCAACTGATCAAGCTGCGTTTCTTTGCCGGTCTGCCGAATGTCGAGGCGGCGCGGCTGTTGGAAATTCCCGAACGCACGGCCAAGCGAACCTGGGCCTACGCCCGCGCCTGGCTCTATGAGGAATTGAAGAAAACTCTCTGACGTTTTTGGCCCAAAACCGTCCGGCGCGTCGCACTGTTGGATGACAGAAACTATTGGCATCATGGCCATCGCGGATCAATCCAATCGCGAAAAGGAAGTCTTCGAGCAGGCGCTGGACATCACGCCCACCGAAGAACGGCTTCGCTTTCTGACGAGCGCGTGTGGCAAAGACGCTGCCCTGCTGGCGAGAGTCCAAGCCCTGCTCCGTGCGGACGAATCTGGCGAGAGCTTTCTGCCCGAACAGCCCAAGGTCACTGTCGTTCCTATCACCGAAAAACCCGGCGACCGCATTGGTCGCTACAAACTCCTTCAACAGATCGGCGAAGGCGGTTGCGGGGTGGTCTATATGGCCGAGCAGACCGAGCCCGTCCGCCGCCGAGTCGCGCTCAAGGTGATCAAGCTGGGCATGGACACCAAGACCGTCGTTGCCCGTTTCGAAGCGGAGCGCCAGGCGCTGGCGATGATGGATCATCCTAACATCGCCAAAGTCCTGGACGCGGGAACGACTGAGCTTGGCCGACCTTATTTCGTGATGGAAT
>JANXQE010000458.1 GCA_025356925.1 Limisphaerales bacterium
CCGCCGACTTGACCATCGTGCGCATGAACTTTTCCCAGCGTTTGCAGCACCTTATCCTGGCGAGCAGTTTCATCCTCCTGGCCGTCACAGGTTTCGCGCTGAAATATCCGGACTCCTGGGTAGCTAAAATCCTCGGCTCGAACGAGATGTTCCGGCGCTGGAGTCATCGCATCGCGGGAGTGGTCCTGCTGGCCGCCGGTCTGTACCACATTTTCTACCTGCTCACCAGGGCGGACGGGCGGCGGTTGGTTAAGGATTTTCTACCGGTCAAAAAAGATGCTTCCGATCTGGCACAAAATGCTCGCTACCTGGCCGGACTGAGCGAGGAGAAGGCGAAGATTGGGCGTTTCGGTTACGCCGAGAAAATGGAATACTGGGCGGTCATCTGGGGGACCGTTATCATGGGTGTCACGGGCCTGATGATCTGGTTCAAAATGGATGTCACCCGGTTTATGCCCCGATGGGCGGTGGATGTGGCCGTAACCGTCCACTATTACGAGGCGATTCTGGCTTGCCTGGCCATTGTCGTCTGGCACTTCTATCACGTCATTTTCGACCCGGATGTCTATCCGCTGAACTGGGCCTGCTGGAACGGGAAAGTCTCTCGGCATTGGCAAGCGGAGGATCACCCACTCGAGCAAGTTGACCCGGACTCGGGCATCCAGGCCAGGGTCAGCGATGAAAAGCCCGGGGCCAAGGTTCGTCCACCCGAAACCAGTTCACACTAAATCGACCGTATCTTTTGCGCCGAGGTGGGGCTATTATGTTGGCAGTTCCCATGGCCAGGCACTTCAAAGTTGATGAGGCGCGCCAGTGTTTGACCGCTAATCTCGCGGCAAAGGCCGCCGAGGTCCGCCACAAATACGGGCCTGACATTGGCTGGAATGAATTGCAGAAGTTGCTCCAGGATCGCGAGTTCGCGCCGTTTCCCTGTGAGATCCGATTTGATGCCGAGCCGTTGCTTCCGGGCGAGTTTGGTCATCCGGTCCCCAACGGGCCAAACCGGGAGCAAGGCTTCATCATCTACCTCCATCCGCTCTACGCGACTCAATTGCCACGCGTGCCTTACCTGGTCCTCCACCAGTTGGTGCTGATCAACTACGGCGATTCTGCGACCGCCGATGACGCCGAAACTTTCGGATCCCTCGTGCTGGGCTTATCGAAGCAAGCGTATTATGAGGCGTTATGCGAACTTTCCGGCCAGATTGATGGAGACGAATTAGTCTAAGCCGAGGTGTCACCGGCGCAACCGGCGGCCGTGGCGACCGGTTTGCTCCGCAGTTGCGCTGGAACCAGCCCCGTCCAGAAGCCCTTTTGCTCGTCCAGCCAACGCCTTTGCCAGGGGGCCAACGAGCATCTAATCAGGATTGGCGCAGGGACGAACTCCCGCGAGTTCGCATTCATCTTCACAGAAACCGCTCCTCTAATCAGAAAATTAAGGACTCTCGAAAAGCTCAGTTGCCACGGGGTTTTTGGCCGCTCAAACCCTCCTGCCTGGCGGCCCACGGATTGGCTGGTGCCGGTCGTTGCGGCGGACACATTAATTGCGCAGGACCAGTCCACAGACGACCGGACCGATGAGCCTCGGTGAGGTGGAGCTTGCGAGTGTGCGCGCACGTGCCCGACTCGGTGGCCGGGCGTGCCTCCGAGGCCGCAAACATTAGTGTGTACTGTATTAGTAAGTTCGTACTATTAGAATAAGCTGTGCATGAATTGCCTTCCGGTCGCAATATTTGTAAAGGAAATGGCAAGGAAGGACGAGCTTGAACCTGGCCTCCAGCTAGCGTAGACACGTGAATCCTAAGTGGCTTGCTGGATTAGTGAAACCGATTGCAAAATCTGGTGAGAGCGGGCTGGCCCGGCTAGGTGGCTTGGCCACGCTGCGAGCGCGGTACCGGGGTGGTGCCCCGCGCAGCCAGATCGGCGGCTTGCCACTGCTTCCTTTGCCGCGCTGGATTGAGACTCGCCGGACGGAGGCACAGACAGAACTGACCAGAACAGGACAACCCATGTTCAACTCGGCGTCGCAGGGTGCGACTGAGCTTCCGATTAACTCACCGCAGGTTCCAACCCCCTTCGAAGTTCTTTGAAATGAAACTCTTTGTTGCCGGATTAAGTTACAAGACCGCGCCGGTCGCGATTCGTGAGCAGGTGGCGGTGCCAGCCGGTCGTTTGGCGTGCTGCGGGTGTCGATTAAAGTTGCGCGGCAACCTTTCCGAGGTCGTCGTGGTTTCAACCTGCAACCGGGTCGAGATTTACGGCGCGGCGCCGATCATGAGGGGCCGCGTCGAGAGCCTTTTTCAGGAGCTTGGCGGCAGCGAGCTTGATTTTTCGCCGTACCTTTATGTCAAGGAAGGCGTCGAAGCCGTCGAGCATCTTTTTTCGGTGATCAGTGGCTTGGACTCGATGGTCATCGGGGAAACCGAAATCACGGGGCAGGTCAAGCAGGCCTATCAGACTGCCCAGGCGGCCAAGCTCACCGGTCGCTTGACTAATCGACTGTTTCAGACGGCGCTGCAGACGGCGAAAGAGATTCGTACTCAGACCGGCATTGGCCGCGGGTCGACCTCGGTTGGTTCCGTGGCAGTCGAATTGGCCGAGCGCATTTTTGACCGGGACCTTTCCGAAAAAGCGGTGATGATCATTGGAGCGGGCAAAATGGGAGAAGCCTGTGTGCGGCACCTGGCCAAAAAAGCGGCTCGGGCGGTGCTCGTGACAAACCGCTCGTTTGAACGGGCGGTCAACCTGGCGAACGAATTTGGCGGACGTGCGGTTCACTTCGACGCGCTCCTCAGCGCGATTAAGGAAGTGGATATCGTGGTGAGCTCGACCGGCTGCCCCCATACGATTTTGAATCGGGACGATCTCGCCGCGATCATGCCCGCCCGCGGCAACCGCCCGTTATTCCTGGTCGACATCGCAGTGCCGCGCGACATCGCGGCCGACGTGCAGGAATTGCCTAACGTTTATCTCTACAACGTGGACCATCTCGAAGCCATCGTGCGGGAGAACGTGCGCCTGCGGGAAAAGGAACTGGCCCACTGCCAGGGCATCATTGCGGACCGGGCAACCGCCTTGATGGCGCGGTTTGCTCCAACGCCAGTGAAGACGCGGCAACCTTCGAACGCGCCGGAACACGGTTGGGTGCTGGGCGGTCTCACCGCCTGCCAGACCTGATGGCTCTGGAACGACAAGATGAATCAAACAGGCCTTAGCATGACAGCCCTGAAAGCAGAAACCAAAGATTTCGACGGAAGCGCCCGCCGCAAGTTTGCGGCTGAGTTGAGCTTTCGTTGGGAAGCGCAGCATCGTACCGATGCGGCGTTCGAACACGCGGCATTACCACTTCGCCGCGTGCGGCTCAGCAATACCAAAGCGCCCCGCATGACCATGAAACCTCAGGATCGCGAACAATGAAAATATGAAAATAAAAACGCTCATCAAAACAGCTCCGAGCTGCCTCGCGGCAGTTGGACTGCTCACACTGGCCGCCGCCCTGCCGGCAAGCGCGGCTGCGCCCCCGGCTCTCCTGGGGCAGGTCGTATCTCGGCCCCTGACACCGGGAGACAAGATTGCCTATGGACTTCCCGCAACCCTCGAAGTCTCGGGAGGTCTTTCCACCGTTGGCGTTGGCACCCCAATCTATCTCGAAGCGGAAGTGAACATTGCCATTCTCGCCACTAACGTTACGGGCGTGAGCTGGGTGCTGGACAGCCAGCCCGTTGGGTCGGCGGCGATGCTGCAGCCCAGCCCACTGGGCACGAACGTCCTCGTTTACGAGCCAGCCGATCGGCGTGACTTTCGGGTGGCGGCGCGCACGCTTTTGCGTCCGGATGTAACCGGCCAGTACCGGGTGATAACCACTATCACCAGTGTCACCGAAACGAACACCGTCACCAACAACTTTACGGCCGGCACGTACGTCGGCCTGAACACCTGCGCCCTGTGTCATAGCGGCGGGATTGTTGCCCCGGACAAGGTAACAACCTGGCAGACCACCGGGCACTCAAAGATCTTCACCGAAGGCATTGATGGCGCTTTCGGTTTCTATGGCCAGTCGTGCATTTCGTGCCACACGGTTGGCTATGACGCCAACACCAATGCTGTCAACGGAGGCTTCGACGACGTCGCCACCAAACTGGGATGGAATTTTCCGACGGTATTTACCAACGGCAACTGGGCGGCCATGCCGCACGAGCTGCAGAACCTGGCGAATATCCAATGTGAAAACTGCCACGGTCCGGGCAGTGAACACATCGTTGCTGCCTTGGGCGCCAGTTCGGGAACTACGAACATTGCGAACTGGCCGAGACTGGCAGTCACTCTTAATTCGGGCGATTGCAACCAATGCCACGACGCTCCGACGCACCACATCAAAGGCACCGAATGGTATACGTCCCTGCACGCCATGGCGAGCCGAGTTCCCACCGGGCCGAACCGGGCCGCTTGCGTCGCTTGTCATACCTCCCTCGGTTTCCTTGCCCGGATTGATGGGTGGTCGACTACAAACACGTCATTCGCAGCGATTGGCTGCCAGACTTGCCATGAGCCTCACGGTGAGACCACACCGACAAACAACCCGCATCTGCTGCGAACGCTGGACAACGTCACCATGCCTGACGGCACCGTTGTCACCAATGCTGGCTTTGGCAGCCTGTGCCTGCAATGCCATCACTCCCGGAATGGCGCGGCGGCGACCCAAGTCGCGAACTACCAACAGGGCAAGCCTACGTGGTATGGTGGATCGAGCTTTGGCGTACATGACAGCCCGCAAGGCGACATGATCGAAGGGATCAACGCCATGACCTACGGCCAGAACATTCCCAGTGGCGCCCACCGGTTTGCGGTGACGAACCTCTGCGTGGGTTGCCATATGCAGGCCACGGCGGCCGACCCCAAGGATCCTTCGTTCCTCAAAGCAGGCGGACATACCTTCCACATGAGCTATACCATGGTCTCAACCAACGGGGTAACCAACATCGTCAACCGGGTGGACGTTTGCACTCAATGCCACGGACCGATTGCCAGCTTTGATATGCCCAGACAGGATTACAACGGGGATGGCATCATTGAAGGCGTGCAGACGGAAGTACAGCACTTGCTGGACAAGCTCTCCACGATGTTGCCGAATTCGACCTATCAATCCAACGGCAACTACGTCGCCGATGGACTCGTGAAATCCAGTGTCTCGTTTAAGACGAACTGGCCGACGAAGTTCCTAAACGCCGGCTACAATTGGCAATTCGTCAACAACGACGGCAGCAAGGGCATCCACAACGCACCGTTTGCTACCAGCCTGTTGAAGGCTTCCATGGCCGATCTGACTGGTGACTCCAACAACGACGGTCTGCCTGATGCCTGGCAGATCCAGTACTTCGGCTCGGTCACGAACGTCAATGCCGCGCCCACCGCCAATCCTTCGGGCGATGGTGTGCCTAACTGGCTGAAGTATAACCTGGGTCTCGATCCGACCGTAGCGGGAACCAGCATGCCCGATGGGGTGGTATTCGCCAATGGCAAGAACCTCGTTAACCCGATCGTCGATCCGAGCCAGACTAACTCG
>JANXQE010000469.1 GCA_025356925.1 Limisphaerales bacterium
CCCGCACTTCCACCTCTGCCGGGGAGGATTTATCCCCGCGGGAACAGGAAGTGCTGGATTTGCTTGCCCGTGGGTACCTTTATAAGGAAATTGCCGAGCTCTTGAATATCAGCGTGCCGACGGTTAATACCTACGTCCGCCGCATGTACGAGAAGCTCCACGTTCGATCCCGCGCCCAGGCTGTCGCCAAATATGCCCACCTGAGCCAACCCCACGAACCCTCCTCGCCGGCTTCGCCACGCTAAGCTGGCGCGCAGACATGCCCGTCCGCAGCAACCCCGAAAAGCGAGCGGCCTCAGGTGATCGCTGGGATCGGCTCTCGACGCGCTGAGGTTACGCGTTCGAAGCGGAGAAGGACCCCCGAGCCCAGTGCTCCTGGCTCCAAGGAATTGCCCGGATTGATTCCGCACGCGCAAGAATCACAATTAAAAAAAGATAACCTAAGCGTCTCCAAACCAAAGAAACGCGTGTCATGTATTTTAATGACATGTCATCGCCAGCAGTGGTGCTAATCTGGTCCCGCCTCGACAGTCCGTTGTTATGAAAGCTGCCCGATTTGGAGAAAGACAAAACCCACAGCGCGGTTCGGTAGACCCGCCTGTTTGTTCCGGACGCGGCTTCCCAGCGATGGGATCGTCGGCCTTCACCGAATCTTCCTCACCGTTAAGCCTTGAATTATGAAATGTATGAAATGTATGAAACCGAAACCGGCAAAGAACCAGTGGCTATCCTCGGGTTTGGCTGGCTTGGCCTTGGCCGCGACCATCGGCAGCAACACCGCGCAAGCGTGGGAGAACCCTCAACCATTCGACACGACTGCTGGCATAGCATCCTGGGTAACCTGGTGGGGTCCACCGACCCCCACTTTCACCTTTGACAGCACCCTCGATGCGGGTGGCAACGCGGCCTCGGGGTCCCTTAGATTAACGGAAGACTTCGTCGGAGTAGCGGGTGAACAATTCATGACATTCGGCACGTTCGCCAACGGCGGTGGCTGGGATGGGAGTGTTGTGCTCAACGCGGTCGGCAACTACAAGAACCTCGTTTTGGACCTTCGAATCGACCCGAGCACGGCACCGACCGTGAACAACAATTATGGACCACTTGAATTTGGCCTGGTGACCCACCCCGATGCGAGCACCTGGGGCCAGGTTTATCTCACCAACTACACCGTTCCACTTTCCGCAACGAATTGGACCCATCTTGCGGTGCCGATCGACCCGGCCGCAACCGGTCTTGGAACCGTCGCTGGATGGTTCATCAAGATGTGGTCAAATGGAGCCTTCACAAACACGCTCGCGTTGAATGTGGATAATCTTTGGCTCGAGCCGGTTCCCACAAACGCTCCACCGACCCCGCCGCCGACCATGGGCCTCGAAGAGGCGAAGTCCGGCCTTAACTTCATTGCCGCTGGCACGGGTCAGTACGACCGCCAGAACATCAGGACCCTCAGCCCGGAGTACTCCTGGCTCGGCAAGGGCAACAGCCCCGTCAGCTATTCGTTCACCGTCAGCTCGTATCCGGGCTCGAACCACCCTAACTTCGAAATTCATACTTACCTGATTCCGGTTCCTTACGATCCCGCCATCGGCAATGGCACCATCGGCACCGGGAGCTCTCCGGACTGGGACCAAACCAATTGTATTTTTATGGAGCTTCAAAATAAAGCCGATGGCTCGGCTACTTTCACCTTCAGGTGGAAGACCAACTCCATACCGGATGGCAATGCCACTTATTATTCGTCGCCCTTGGCCATCTTAACCGAAACCAATGGGCCGTTGGGAACCTGGGCTTTGTCTTTCCTCCATAACACCAACGTCACCTTGACCAGCCCCAGCGGCGGCATCACGAACTTCGAATTCTCCGCCGATAAGCTCGCGGGCTACGTTGACCAAAGCGGCACCGCGCTTCCACTCTATTATTATATCGGGGCGAAACCGCAGGATCCTGGCAACGTCGGCCTTTCGGCTCAAGTCTCACGAGTCAAAGTTCAGGGAGCCGGGACGCTCATCGATGAGGATTTCCTCAATCAGCCGAGTTTGAACACCAATGTTTGGGAGTTCGCCCAAAACAATGCCGGGGCAGTCCTGGTGGTCCCTGCCAACAGCATTTGGGTAAACTGGACACTTCCCGATGCCGGATTCGTGCTCCAAACCAACTCCGTCGCAACCGGGAACGGTTGGAAAGAGAACGGACTGGCAACGCTGCAGATGGCGGCGGCCAGGAAGATGCTGATCTCGCCATCGGGCCGGCCAGGCATCGGCCAGGGCTTCTTCCGCCTGCTCAAGCGCCAATATACCAAACTGCAGGTCTTAATGCCGGGTGAAACCGCGGCGCCCGATACCGCCTCAGGCAAAACGGGCACGCCTGACGCTCAGACTTCTGGCATTCCCTTCAACGTGACCGTCAATGCCGTCGACAACGCCTGGCACCGCATCGCATTGGCGCCCAACGACACCGTCATCATCACAAGCAGCGACGCCACGGCCATGTTGCCGGCTAATGGCGCCTTGGTCGGTGGAACTCAAACCTTCAACGTTACTTTCGGCACCACGGGCACTTTCACCGTCACCGCCACTGATGATACCGATAGCAAAAAGAAGGCGGACACGGGGAGTTCGACGACGGTGAACTAGAGAGTCAACCAGTGCTTGGTGATCGGGCTTGGTTGCAGGGGCGCCGCTTCACGGGCGGCGCCCCTTTCCTCTTTTTGCACGGCCTGGGTAAACGCCACCCAACCACTGGCCTGGCCTGATTTGGCTCGCTCTGCTCGCATAGTTGGCGAAGGTTCGGCCTCACTTGCGCCGCGCCAGCGGGTGCGACATGAACACAGGACATGACCGCGGCATCCAGTGCAGGACGGGTTCGGCTTTGGACCCTTGGCGCGCGCAAGCTGGAGGCTTGCCAGAGAGTAGCCGGGGGTCGCAGCGCAGCGACACCCCCGGTCGGCTGATTCAAAAATCTCCACACGACCCCGGAGGGGTCGCAGAACTCTGGCATCCCTTCAAGGATGTACCAATCCTTGCGACTGCCTACCGGGGGTCTCCGCTCCGCTGCGACCTCCGGCTACTCTCTGCCAACCCTCCGGGTTGCAAACGCCTCACGTGCGGCGCCTCATTGCTCAACATTGGAGCTATGCGTCACGGCTCCCCCCCCATGGCCGTGACTTGTTGGGGCAATCAAAACTTCCCAAGCACCTGCGGCTCTCCGAGCTCCAGCCGCTTGTCTCCCTCGAGCATGGTCTTGAGGTTCGGCCACTGCACTTCGTTCATCTCCTGGAATGCGTGCAGATACACTGCCACCACTTCACGTGGGTATTTGCCGAGCAGAACCTCCACGGCGCTGCTCAGCCTGGAGTCATCCACCGTCGCCGGGAGATCCTCGACCACCCCGTCTTTGTGAGCAATACCCAGAGCGTCCAGGAAATCCACCAGCATGTCCTTATATTTCTTGAGCAGCCAGGTGCGGATCAGATTGGCGGTCACGAGCTCCAAACCCGGCCGAGCCAGGGTGGACAACATCGCGGCATGCCGTTGGGGCTTGGGTTGTCGTTCCAAAAATACGGGACGGACTTTGCGGGCCTCGGCGACCGCACCCAGCGTTGCGCGATACACCGCTTTATCCGTCTCGAAGGCGTACGTGAGAATCTCCAGCGCCAATTTTGGCGACATAAAGCCCAAAAGTTCGTGAGAAGTCAGCATCGCTTTAGTTTCCATGATTTCACCGGTCGAGTTATCCACCGCGATTGGTTTCAGCCAACCGTAGCCAAGGAGATCTTATTTTTCCTGGCCAGCTCTTCGCAAGCATCTTGTTCAAGCAAAAGCGCTTTTCCTGTTTCCAATCCCAACACCGAAATCCGCGCCGCCGCGCACGCCTCGAGGGTTCGCGGGCCCACGCAAGGAATGTCGAAGCGAAAATCGTGATTCTCACTCGCTACCTTCACCGCGACCGCCCCGCCGTCCTTGCCGGCCAGTTCTCCGCCCCGGGCCAGGCATTTGTCGGTGCCCTCAAAAGCTTCTACCGCCAGCACCGCGCCCCTTTTCACCACGACACTTTGGCCAATCTCCAACTGGGAAATCGCTTTAGCCATCCGAAAGCCGAAATCAAGATCGTCTTTCTGCTCGCTCGAGAGCTTCGGTCCTAAACGGAAATTGGGTCCCGGCATCAGGGACCTGAGCCACGGAGTGGCCTCAATTAGCTCGACCCCGTCCTTTTTCAACTCATCCGCGATCGCTCCAAAGATCGAGTGGGCATTTTTTTCCTTCAACCGGAGCAGCACAGCCATTGCCCTGAGGTCCGGTCGAAGGTCATAAAGGTTCTTGGGCGCGATTTGACCCGCCATAACGCACTGGGTGATCCCCCGGCTGGTGAAGGCGCTGATCATCTTCGAGAGCTGCCCCACTTTGAGCCACACGAGTTCATCGACCAACGAGCCGAGAGCCGGATCCGTTTCTCCCTCAAATCCAACCGCGACCAGGCGGCGGATGCCCTGCTGGCGTGCCTGCTGAGCGAAAAGCAAGGGCAGGCTCCGATTGCCGGCGATCAGGCCGAGAGTTTCAATTCCATCTGTCATGAGTCATGAGTCATGAGTCCGCAGTCAAGTCTCAGAAGTGAACACCCTGTCGGGGGCCCGATCAAGCAGAAGCGCGATCCGGGAGACTGCCGGAGATTGATGAATATTACCCCGGACATCAGCGTTCGCTCGTGACGTCTCGAGTTTGGACATAACTGACTCGAATCGGGACAAATAGCGGGGCATTTTCGCGCTTGCCTCGCATGGGCACGCAACCGGTAAGGCTTCCGGCCGGAATCTGCCGACCGGGGAGTCTTCTTGGCTTGTGGTCTGCTCTCTCAGATCCAGGATTCCTTCCGGATCTGGCAAGCGTGATTGACGAACGACGGTAGACACGTTGACTGGAGACTCGATCTGGCTAGCTCCTATGAGTAACGCGGTAACCTGGAATGACGAGGTTTCTGGACGGGTAGCAACTGAGCACAAGCCGGCCGCTTCCCGCGTGTTGATGCTTTGGGTCGTGATCCTGGCTTTAACTGCCGGGCTCAGCTCCTGGGTTTATCTCTACTCCAAGGCGGCGCTTCGACAACGTGCCGTGCAGGTCGAGTTACGATGGGGCGTAGGCGGATCCGAGGCGAGTGTCGGTTTGCTTCGTCAGCTTGACCAAATGGCTTTGCGGGTAGGTTTTGTCGCCTTCACCGGAGGGGTCGCTTGCCTGGTTGCGTTTTCACTCACCCTTAAGCGCGTGCGTCACCAACTGGCCAGTCAACACCAGCGGACCGAGGAAACTCAGGCGGCCCTGCTCAGCGCTCGCAGTGTGCTGGCCGAAACCCGCCAAACCAAGGAAGCGGCGCTCCAGGATCAGACCAAGCTCGAAGAGAAGCTCAACGGGCTGACCTTGGAGAAATCGCGCCTGGAGGAGGAGCTGAATCGCCGCAATCAGGCGGAAAAGGCACTCACACAGAGACGGTTTGAACTCGAGAGTTCGAAGAGCGTTCTGGAACTGCACGTGCAGGCTCGAACCGAAGCGTTCCACAGTCTCCAACGGCGCTACGAACTGATCCTCAATTCCGCCGGCGAAGGCATTTGCGGCTTGGATGTGGACGGCCGGGCCACATTCGTTAACCCCACTGTCGCCAAGCTCACCGGTTGGCCGATCGCCGAGCTGGTCGGCAAAACCGAGCAGGAGATTTTTGTCAGCAATGGCCAAAAGGAAGCGGATCTCTCCGCGGACGAGCGGGTGCTCTATCGAAAGGACGGAACCCGTTTCCCAGTCGAATTTGTCAAAACGACCATCAACGAAAATGGGCGCGTGGTGGGTTCCGTCGTGGTTTTTAAGGACATCACTGAGCGCAAACAGGTCCAGGATTCGCTGTCGCGCAAAGCCGCCGAGCTGGCGCGGTCCAATTCCGAGCTGGAACAGTTCGCCTTCGTGGCCTCGCATGACCTGCAGGAACCCCTGCGCAAAATCCAGGCGTTTGGTGACCGGCTCAAGGTTAAGTGCCAAGCCATCCAGACTCCGGAGATTCAGGATTATCTGGACCGCATGCAGAGTGCCGCCACCCGGATGCGCACGCTCATTGACGATCTGCTGGCCTTTTCGCGCGTCATTCGCAGCTCCGAACCCTTCGTGCCGGTGGATCTTGGGCTGGTGACCCAGGAAGTGCTGGGGGACCTTGAGGTTCGCCTCGAGAAGAGCGGCGCCAAGGTCGAAATCGGGAACCTTCCCTCCATCGACGCCGATCCATTGCAGATACGCCAACTCATGCTCAATCTGTTGAGCAATGCACTGAAATTCCAGCCTCCGGGCGCCTGCCCGCTCATTCACGTCACCGCTTCGATCTCCACTCCACTTTCACGGGAGCCACAGTGTGAAATTCGTGTGCAGGATAACGGGATCGGCTTTGATGAAAAATACATGGACAAAATCTTTGCCGTATTCCAACGCCTGCATGGCAGGACCGAATACGAGGGCACCGGCGTCGGTCTGGCGGTTTGCCGCCGCATCCTTGATCGGCACCACGGCAATATCACTGCCCAGAGCGAGCCAGGAAAAGGGGCCACGTTCATCGTCACGCTCCCCGTAAAGCAAGCCACGCCGCAGGTCAGTCCATGAATCCAGCCCCCAAAACCAACGTCATACTGATGGCCGACGACGATGACGACGATCGGCTGCTGACCCGCGACGCGGTCGCTGAAGCCGGTCTTGATAGCGATTTGCACTTCGTCGAAAATGGCGAGGAGTTGCTCGATTATTTGTGTCATCGGGGAAGGTTTCGGGCCCCGGCGACTGCACCTCGGCCCGGGCTGATCCTGCTGGATCTCAATATGCCGTTAAAGGATGGCCGGGAGGCGTTGCGGGAAATCCGCGCCGATCCCGAGTTACGCCGAATCCCGGTGGTGGTGCTGACCACCTCCAAGGCCGACACGGACATCGGTGCGATTTACGAGCTTGGGGCAAATTCCTTTATCTCCAAGCCCTTTCAGTTTGAGGCTTTGGTCAGTGTCATGAGGATGCTTGGCCAATACTGGTTTAAAACCGTCGAGTTACCTGCTGGCAAATAGCCATTCCATGTATCCCACCGGCCTGATCAAAATCCTGCTCGTCGAAGATGATGAAGATGATTACATCATCGCCCGCGATTTGTTGGCCGAGATCCCAGTCCACC
>JANXQE010000497.1 GCA_025356925.1 Limisphaerales bacterium
CCACAGCCGAAGGCCGACGAAGCCTCCATCGAGGATTGGCAACGACCTCGGAAAAAAACCATCGTCATCTACACGAGCGACCAGGGATTCTTCCTGGGCGCTCACGGGCTTTACGACAAACGGTCCATGTATGCGATCCCGGAGACCACAATACGCGGGCGCATTACGGTGTACGGACCGAAACGCAGAAACTGATTTATTTTTGGAAAAAGGACCAATGGGAACTTTGTGATTTGCGCAAGGATCCGGGTGAGATGCACAACATTTATAATGATCCGGCCCAGCGGCCGGTTGTGTCCGGGCTCAAGGCCGAGCTTTTACAGGCTCAAAAAGGAGCTGAAAGATGATGGCCACTTTGCCGACACATCGCTGCCGGATGGAGTGGATGGTCCGTTCTCAGACAGGAAGTGGATTCGTCCTAAGAAGCGATGAGCTCTATAGAGCATTGGCCCGGCAAATCGGCGTGGCTTCGCTCTGTGAATCTGCTTACGCCAGAGGGTCAATCACCGCAACACCTGCCGGCTCAAAATGACGTTTGTTGTGAGTGGCGATGGTGTGCCCGTGGAGCAAGGCGGTTGCCGCAATCAAGGAGTCTTCACAAGTCATTGTGCGGTTTTTGATCTTCAGGTCTGCGAGCAATTCCTTCCATCGAACGAACACCAGCTCTGTGAGTTCCTCAGTGGCGGGCGCGAGCCTTCGTCGGATATCAGCGAGCCAGGCGCCCAGACTGGCCTTGTGAGTGACCGGGGCCCGATCTAGCCCAAATTGCAGTTCAGCGAACGAGACAATGCTCAAGAAAATGTCGGCTTCGTTGTTCTGGACCCACGCGGCCAGCTTTGGCGGGACCTGTTTCCGCTCGAGCATTGACAGCAAGTCGGTATCGACGAGGAAACTCACTTGAAAGGCAACTGGTGTCGCTCCGGAGGCGGAATTGGCGCTGGACAGCGGGAAAACAGCTTAAGCAACCCGACCGCGCCCCGGCGTTTGGCTGGTTTCGGAGTCAGCACGATGCTGTTTTTGCCGTCACGCATGGGACGCACCTCGACTACACCCCCCTCAGACAGCCCGGAGACATCGCGCCACCACTTGGGAAGCGTGCTCTGGCCCACCTTGGAAACCGTCATTGTGTCCAGGTTTTTCATGCATTTAAGGATTCCTTAAATACGTGGTATTGTCAAGCCCGCAACCTGGTTCTTCGCCATATCTGCGGAAGAAAGAATCTCTTTCCCCTCGATCGGGTGTTGCCTTGTGATCCCGAGGACAGACCAAAATAGCCGCATTTGAGAGTTCGTTGGATATGACCATCGTGTGCCAAGCGCGATGAAGATCAGCGGTGTCCCGGACGGGCGCGCACAACTCCAGAGTGCCTCCTTGGTTTGTACTGCCGCGGCGCGGGAATTGGCCGTTGTGGTCTAAAGACCAGGGCTTAAAGGCGATGCCGATCTGCTTGAGATTATTGACGCAGTTGATCTCTTGAGCCCGAGGAACATTGCCAGCCCAATTCCCCCAACACCATTTGGAGTTTGCGTCCGGCAATCAAAGCTTCGCGTTCGCCCAGCAGTGTCGACTGGTAATGCTGCCGCGACCTCTCCGGCTCCACAATCCGCAGGAGCAGCATCTCACGCGCGCACAACTTCGATTAAGTGGTTTAATGACTGTACACGCATTGGCGTATCACCGGGAGGCGCTCGGCCGCCGTCAGCACTCCGGCGAACGGCGCAAACTCCCGCAGGCGCTCGCTGGCCTCGCTCCGGTCCCGCAAGAGTGCCAGCAATTCCTGAAAACCCTCCGGTGAGGTTTGAGCCCGCAAGATAATCTGGCGCCACTGCTCGAGCCGGAACGGTACGTTGTCGCCGTTAGCCAGCCAGCGGTCAATGTTCTCGAGAGGAACGCGCAGCAGTGACGGCTCGCGCGCTAGCTTCTCGGCCACCAGGTCGTGCAATGTTTTCATCGGGGATTTCAGATTTGAGCCCGAGGAACCTTTCCGGTTGCCAGAATAAAGTTATACCTATTCCGCTCTCCAAAGAACACAAAAGGGGAGCAGGATCGCTCCTGCTCCTTATCAGAAATAGGTAAAAGCTCGCAGCTTAGCTAACTGCAGCCGAGGCTTTCGCCGCAGTTGAGGCATTTGTAACAGGCGCCGTTGCGGACGGCGACGTGGCCGCAGTTCGGGCAGGTCGGCGCGTCGGCCTGGAAATGGGCGACCGAATCGCTCAGGGTTTTGATCGTGCGCCCAGGGGACGGATGAGCCTGGTGGCCGTTGCCGTTACTTGATTTGCCGACTTTGATCTCCAGGACGTCGGCCTCTTCCGCCAGCGGCAGCTCAGGAACCGGGCGATTTACGTTTTTTTTTAGCTCCTCCATCAAACCGGGAATAGCCAGCTCGGGCTGAGTGCTCCTCAGGGAGTACTCCTCGCGGTAACCCGGCACGAATTGAAAGCCGAGCCAGCGGAACACGTAATCGGTGATGGAAGCGGCGTTGCGGATCTCGGGATTTTTGGTAAAGCCCGAAGGTTCGAAGCGCACGTGGGCGAATTTTCGGACCAACGCATCGAGGGGAACCCCATACTGCAAGGCCAGGCTGGTCAGGGTGCCGATGCCGTCCATGAGGCCGCCGATAGTAGAACCTTCCTTGGCCATGGTGATGAACAGCTCCCCGGGAGTGCTATCCTCGAACAGGCCGACCGTGAGGTAGCCTTCATGGCCGGCGATGTCGAACTTGTGGGTCACCGCGGTGCGGGTGTCGGAAAGCCGGCGGCGCAGGGGTTTGCCACTCTCCCGGCGGAGAGGGGCGATTTCCTCCTCAAGCTCCTTGATCTGGGCCTCTAGCGCGGACGAGGACGCAGGCACATTTTTGTCTCCACCCTCGTTCGTGCGCTTGGTGTTCAGGGGCTGCGACCGCTTTGAGCCATCGCGGTAGATCGCCACGCACTTGAGACCCATCTTCCAGGCCTGCACGTAGGCGTCGCGAATATCCGCAACAGTGCATTCGCCAGGCATGTTCACGGTTTTGGAAATGGCGCCGCTAATGAAAGGCTGCGCGGCACCCATCATTTTCAAATGGGCCAGATATTGGATGCTCCGTTTGCCGCGGTACGGCTTGAAGGCGCAATCGAAGACCGGCAAATGCTCAGGTTTGAGCCCGCTTTGAACCGTTTGCCCGTTGTCTTCCACGTCTTCGAGTGTATCGAACTTTTCAATGTGGGCGATGATGCGCTCAATCTGCTGAGGAGCGTAGCCGAGACGCCGCAGGCCTTCCGGCACCGTACGGTTGACGATCTTGAGCAAGCCGCCCCCGGCCAAAAGTTTGTATTTTACGAGTGCGATATCCGGCTCGATGCCAGTGGTGTCGCAATCCATGAGGAACGCGATGGTGCCGGTCGGCGCCAGGACAGTGAGCTGGGCGTTGCGGTAGCCGCTGACACGGCCGCGCTCGATCGCGCCGTCCCAGGTCCTGCGTGCTTCTTCTTTGAGATAGTTAAAATCTTCGCTCGGCTGAATGGTTTCGACCGCTTCGCGATGCTGGCGGATGACCCCGAGCATGGCCTCGACGTTATCGGGTTGGATCGGCTTGGGCACATGGGCACACCGGGCATCGCGGTAGCCCTTGAACGGGCCCATGACGTCAGCAATGTCAGCCGACTGCTCGTAGGCATGTCCGGTCATGATGGCGGTGATCGCTCCGGCTAAAGCGCGGCCCTCCTCTGAGTCATACGGCAGGCCGTAACTCATAATGAGCGAGCCGAGGTTGGCGTAGCCAAGGCCCAACGTGCGAAACAGGTGCGAGTTCTCGGCGATCGGCGCCGTTGGATAACTGGCATTGTCGACCAGGATTTCCTGGGCCGTGATAAACACGCGCACGGCGGCCTTGAACCGCTCGACGTCGAATCGGCCGTCCTCGCGCTTAAACTTCATCAAATTCAGCGAGGCGAGATTGCACGCGGTGTTATTGAGGAAAACGTATTCCGAGCAAGGATTGGTCGAGTGGATCGGCTCGGTGCCCTTGCACGTGTGCCATTTCTGAATGGCGCCGTCATACTGCAATCCTGGATCACCGCAAATCCAGGTGCCTTCAGCGATTTTCTCGAGGAGCGTGGAGGCGTCCTTCTTCTGGAGCGGTTTGCCTGTGAGCACCGCCCGGGTCCACCATTCTTTGCCCTCCAGCGCGGCTAGCATGAACTCGTCGCTCACCCGGACGGACAGGTTCTCGTTCTGATACATGACGCTGCCATAAGCATCGCCGTTGTACGAACCGTCGTATCCCTGCTCGATCAAAGCCCAGGCTTTCTTCTCTTCCTTCTGCTTGGCATCGATGAACT
>JANXQE010000515.1 GCA_025356925.1 Limisphaerales bacterium
GCGCAGTATTCCCACGTTTTCCGGAGGTAGAGAAGGCAGTGCTCTACGGTTCGCGAGCCAGAGGGAACGCCCGGCCCGGCTCGGATATTGACCTAACGCTGTTCGGCAGTCGGCTCGACTAGAGGATGGTCGGCCAGATTGATGACGCGCTGGATGACCTGTTGCTGCCTTATCAGTTCGACCTTTCCATCTTTACCCGGATTACCCACTCCGACCTGCTCGATCACATCCGGTGGGTGGGCGTCGCGCTTTATGAAAAGACGCCGGTTGAGGCGAAGCGTTGAGGAATGAGCGAAACCGGGACGAGGGCCGAGCTCATTGCTCCCGCCCTAAAGGCCGCTGGCTGGGGGGGAGGCGACTCATAGGCGCTAACTTAAGCATTGCCAATCGTTCCGGGCTTGGTTTGCAAATGCGGGCGTGCAACCTGTTAACTTGCTGGAAGAGGAATGGGAATTTCTCACTGAATTTTTGCCAAACGATTGGCGCGAACAGGCGCGTAAGACTGGCGCACTCCGCCGGGCTCGCGGCATTGCCGACGCGGATTGCCTGTTGCGACTGATTCTGATGCACACGGCGACCGGTTTGTCTCTGCGCCAAACCGTTGTGCGCGCCCGCGAGCAATCCATTGCTGACATCTTCGACGTAGCGCTGCTCAAGCGACTCCGATCCAGTGAGCCTTGGTTGCGAGGCTTGACTTCGCGAATGACCGCGCTTGGCGAGGACGAGATCGTCCAACGACTGTGCTCCCAACGTCGGGTCCGAGTGGTGGATGCCACAACTATCCATGAGCAAGGCGGTGCGGGAACTGACTGGCGTGTCCATTACACTATGGGTTTGCCGGATTTGAACTGCGATTTTTTCGAGCTGACCGACGAACATGGCGGAGAAACCTACCGGCGAATACCGGTCGAGCGCCTGGACTTGCTCTTGGCCGATCGAGGTTACAGCAATGCCGCTGGGATCAGCGCAGTCAGGGAGGCCGAAGGCGACGTTTTAGTTCGCTGGCAAATCGAACTTCGCTTCAAACACCTCAAGAGCTTGCCGGGGTTGGGCTGCTTGCCCAAATATGACGACCAATCGTGTCGAGCATGGATTCAGGCTAAGTTACTTTGCGGCCTGCTGATCGAGCGATTGATGCGGGAAGCAAAGTTTTTTCCCCCTGAGGATATCGATTGCCTGCCGCCCAGTCACTGGCGCGAGTTCATTGAAGCACGCGACGCAGTGATATCGGTGATAAGTCGCCCGTTGCGACCGCGCCAGTTGGTGGCCCGCGGCGCTGCCATTCGATCCGAACTCAGGGAACGAGGCCGAACCCGGACATCGCAACTGAGCCGGTATCCCTGGGAGCGGTTCTCAGCTTGTCGACGACGGCGCGCTGCACCACGCCGTTGCCGTTTGGTCTGGAGTCACGGTGAAGCGCTACGTGGACGGGACAAGCTGCGGCTCCAGCTCGTCAGGGGGCTCGATGTCCTCCTCTGCAAGCCCTGCCGATGTGGGGATTGGCAACGGAAACGGCTGGGTGTTCTCTGGCAGACCTGTGTGTTTAATACCACCCCGAACGGGCAGCAGGGGGCTGTCTGGATGAGCGGCAGCGGACCCGCCGCGAACGAGAGCGGCAATCTCTACTTTGCGACCGGCAACGGCACTTTCGACGCCACTGACTACGGCGACAGCCTCGTGAAGCTCTCGGGCAACTTGAGCGTCTTGGATTATTTCTGCCCGTCGAATCAAGCGGCGCTAAACACTCTGGATTACGACCTAGGCTCTGGAGGCGTCATGTTGATTCCAGGCCAGCACCTTGTGGTGAACTGCGGCAAGGAAGGGGTGGTTTACGTGGCGAGCATGGACGACCTCGGCCAGTATCGCCCGAGCACCAACCGTCTCGTGAGGCAGTTCCGGCTTGAGACCGGACCTGGGGACGGAGGTTGGATCTGGTCCGCGCCTGCTTACTTTGGCGGCATGCTCTTTTACCAACCTTACAACGGAGTCTTGAAAGCGTTCCGAATCAGCGACGGAGAACTGGTTTCGCAGGGCGGCCTGCAGTTCGGCTATCCCGGTGCCAACCCGGTAGTATCAGCCAACGGCACCAACAACGCGCTCGTCTGGACCATCCAGGTGAACGTCGGCACGGGTGCGGCCACGCTGCATGCTTACAACGCCTACGACGTGAGCCAGGAGGTTTACAACAGCGACATGAACGGAGCGGTTGACAGCCCAGTTTCTGCTGTGAAGTTCTCGGTTCCGGTCGTCGCGAATGGGAAAGTTTACGTCGGCGGCACGTACGCCCTTTCGGTGTTCGGCAACAAGCGATGAAAAGGTGCATCGCGATATTTGCGCTCATCCCGCTCGCCTGCTCAGCGCAATTGCAGGAGCCGTTGAACTTGAATCCTCCGATGCCGATTATCACCGGCGCCAACATCCCATGCGCCTCCTGGCAGACCTTCGAGTTCGCGGCCGCCGCCGACGGCATCACGGCCGGCCTTCTTAGCGGGACCACCTACGGCGCCGCATTGAGCTGGATGATGCGCGACGCGAGCGGCGAGACCCTCCGGGTGATTGAACGCGGTGAAAACCCTGTTTCCATCTGCATAGCCGGCGTTCCCTGAACCAGCGAACCCGGACAAAACACCGTTTGCGCCGTCCGGCTGTTGCCGCCACGCTCGGTTCCTGAACTAACTCCAGGTTCGCTCTAGACATCGGAGCGCGTCGGTTCAGCCTCCGCCAGGAGCTCAGGCAGTCTGCAACAAATGGCGCAGATGTTCGGATTGTGGGAGAGGTTGTTGCCCCTCTCTGACATCTCATTCGCACAACTCTTACAAATACCCGGCCGGGGTAGCTAAATCTTAAGGCGAATTTGAGGTACCGGGAACACCTCGCCCGAACCGGGTTCCAACCCGGGATCAATTGCTGCTACCAGGCATTCATAGTTGATTGGCTTCTGAAAAAAACCCACTGCTCCCGCGGCCAATGCCCTCTCCCGGGACTGTTCGGAACTACTATTCGTGATGATAATGAACCGCGCTCCTCTGGCGTTCTGCAACCCCTGCAGCCAGGCCATCAGGTGCAGTCCAGTCCAGGAAATGCCGCCGCCGGAGGCAATGTCAGGAGGAAAGTCCAGGTCTAATAAAATCGCATGCGGCCTTCCTTCGCCAACGGCGGCGATCGCCGCCGAACAATCAGCCGCGGTCACCACTTCATACCCTTTGCTTCGTAAAACCCTGGATGTGACCAACCGCACCACGGCATCGTCATCCACGATTAGCACACGCTTCCCCAGTGATAATGTTCGCTCCGTGCGCGGTGATCTGTGGTTTTGTTGCGGGACGGAAGCGAATAGGATCTTTTGCAAGAACCTCTTGAACCCGACCCGGCCTGTTTCAAACGATACGGCTTTCATTTGTCATCTCCTGCCAGCAACTCTGCGTTCAGGACTGCAAGAATAGGATATCGCTGTTCCGGCCATCCCTGCCACTCCGTGGATTACTGATTATCATCCGGCTTGTACGGATGACTCGAGATCCCGCTGGGCTGAACTCCAGGGAATGGTGGCCTCCGCTGCGCCTCAGTCAGCGCAGAGGATATCCTGAGCACTTTGAAGGCGGCTACTCCAGAACTCTGTCCGTAAAAGTCCTGCGCGACATCTCGTTGGAGCGCGACTATGATTAGCGCTCCAAAGACTTGGCATGAGTGAAATTCTGGTTATTGGTCATCGCAACCCGGACACGGACGCAATCTGTTCGGCCATCGGGTATGCCGAGTTTAAGCGCCGCACGGGAATGCCGGAGGCGGTCGCGGCGCGGTGCGGGGACACCAACGGCCGCATCGATTTCGTGCTGCGGTCTTTCGGCGTGCCCGCGCCCCGGTTTGTGGCCGACGTCTCGCTCAAGGTCGGCGATCTGATGCAGCCAAACGTGCGGAGCATCGGTCCGGATGGGACCGCCGCTGAAGCCCTTGGCCTGATGGATGAGCACAACCTGCGGGTGGTGCCCGTGTTGGATGACGAGCAACGGTGCCGGGGCCTGCTGTCGCTGTTCAAAGTGAGCAAATTTCTCTTCCCCGCCGCCAATCGCTTGATTGATTCCCGGCGCGTTTTGTCGTCGCTGCGCAGCCTGGCTAAGACTTTGGCAGGCGAAATCCTCGTCGGACACAACGAGGAGGAGGAGCAGGACCTGATCCTGGTGATCGGAGCCATGGGGCTGGACTCTTTCTCCGAGCGGCTCGAACATTATCCCCGCGAGAAGCTCGCCGTGGTTGTCGGTGACCGCTGGGATATCCAGAACCTTGCGATCCGCGAACGGGTCCGGGTGCTCATTGCCACGGGCGGATTGAGCATCGAACCTAAAACACTCGAGGCTGCCCGCCGCAACCAGGTTAGCGTCATTTCCTCGCCTCATGACACCGCGACCACGGCGGCGCTGTGCCGCGCCTCGATTGCCGTGCGCCATGTTTTGCATGAAACCTTCCTGGCCTTTCGCGCGGAGACTCCGCTCAACGAGGTGCGTTCGCGCGCCACGGCTTCCACTTTCCATGCGTTTCCTGTTATCGACGCCGAAGGCCGCACGGTTGGGATCTTGTCCAAAACCGATTTTCTCAAGCCGTTCGATCGCAAACTCATCCTGGTCGACCACAACGAACTTTCCCAGGCGGTCGTGGGCGCCGATCAGGTCAACATTTTGGAGATCATCGATCATCACCGGATCGGCGCGCTGACCACCCAGCAGCCGATTCTTTTTCGCAACGAGCCCGTCGGCTCTACGAGCACGATTGTGGCGGATTGCTTTTTCCGTTCCGGCGTCGAATTGCCGTCGCCCATCGCTGGCCTCCTGCTCGCGGGCCTGGTTTCCGACACGCTCAACCTGACCTCACCCACCACGACTTCCGTGGACAAAGAGGTTCTTGGCCGCCTGGAAAAGATTTCCGGTGTCAACGCCCGGGATTTTACGGAGAAACTGTTTGCCTCGGGTTCTCCCTTGACCCAGCGGTCCGCAAGCCAGGCGATCGCCACCGATTGCAAGGAATACCAGGAAGATGGAGTGCGGTTCAGTGTCGCGCAAATCGAAGAGATCGGGTTCACGCAATTCTGGAAGCGTAAAGCCGAACTCCTCGAAGCCCTTGAATCCTATCGGAATTCGCGCGGTTATCTTTTCTCCGCGTTACTCGTGACCGATGTCAATTCGCAGTCCTCGTTGCTCCTCGCGGTTGGAGACGGCCGGGTCACATCGCATCTGGACTATCCGCGACTTGAACCGGGCATCTACGAGCTCAAGGATATTGTGTCGCGCAAAAAGCAATTGCTGCCGTACCTCACTCATTGCCTGGAACAATTGAGGCTTTGAGGAGGCTGGAAACCTCCCATCGTCGCCGTGGCCCGCGCGGCCCTCCGCAATGCCGAGTTCTACGAGGCCCAAAAGTCAGCAACTGGTATTTGGTTGCAGAGACCTCGGATACCTCCGCCGCGTGAGGGCACGCGGCGCTGGGGAGCGTTGCGGTCAGTCCCACTGGAGACCCCACAGCTCAGCTCCGAATGGATGGTGGGCCAAGCCAACTCATTATCCTCTTCCGCCGGTCGGTCGCGGTTTTTCTTTGCATTCCTCGATGGTTCCCGGCATCTATCGCCGAGCGAAAACGCGTGTCCGCTTGAACCGACAAATCCGTTTTTTCATGAAACCCAATAAAGCGTCTTTGTATATCACCCAGGTTCTGATCGCCTGCAGCTGTGCCCTTACCTGCCTTGCGGCCGCGGACCCGATGCCGGATCTGCCTTTGCTTCATCCGCTGTTCTCGGACCACCTGGTGCTTCAGCGCGCTGCCAAAGTGCCGGTCTGGGGCTGGGCCAGCCCAGGAACCAGGATCACGGTCACGTTCGGCAACCAGGCCAAAACGGCAGTGGCTCAGGCCGACGGGAAGTGGATGGTTCGCCTGGGCGCCCTGCCAGTGTCAGTCGAACCACGCGTGATGACGGTCGCCAGTTCGGCTGGCGGCGAGCCCGTCACGATCCAGGACGTGCTGGTCGGAGACGTGTGGCTGTGCTCGGGTCAATCCAATATGGAGATGGGCATCGGAGCCTGCAATGCGACGAATGATATTGCGCAGGCAAACTTCCCCCAGCTCCGGCTTTTGACGGTTCCAAAGCTTGTCGCCACGAGCCCCGTGCAAACCATTCAATGCCGCTGGCTGCCGTGCAGCCCGACCACCGTGACGCAAGGTGTATGGGGCGGGTTCTCGGCCGCCGGGTTCTTTTTTGGACGGGAGTTGCATCAGCAATTGAACGTCCCCATAGGCCTGATCCACAGTTCCTGGGGCGGCACTGTGGCCGAGGCCTGGACCAGTCCCGAGGGGTTGCAGCCATTGGTGGATTTCGATCAACGACTCGAGCAGGTTGCGGCATCTGGTAAGGGGCAAAAGGTTGATTACGACGTCCAGTATGAGAATTGGTGCCGCAAGAATGATCCCGGCACGGTTCAAGGCTGGGCCAAACCCGAACTCGACACAGCCGACTGGAAG